>CAJFUA010000032.1 GCA_904420085.1 uncultured Eubacterium sp.
ACATACTTTTTTTCATTTTCTCTTTAAACTAATCGTTCTGAGCATATTTTTTTGCTTTTTCTAGATTTTAGTTTTTCATTTAAGCACCTAAAGACAATACTAATATTCTTCGTAGTTTTAGGACACTTTCTGATTCCGATTATGGATCGGGGAAACAGTATTATGGCGTCTGTTTATTATATTTACATATTTCATATGCCGGCCTTCGTTTTTGTTTCCGGTGTGTTCAGTAAAAAATACATGGAAAAGGGTGCACCACAGTTAAACAAACTGGCGGGATATTTTATTTTGTACACCATATACAAAACCGTTCTATGGTTGCTTTTCTGCTATTATCAGGGACAGGCTTTTAAATTTGATTTACTTTCGGAAGGTTCTGCTCCATGGTATCTGTTAGCCATGATTATCTGGCTGTTAATTCTTCCAGTTTTTGCAAAATTAAATTTCACATCAGGGATAATCCTGGCACTGTTTATCGGAATCTTTCTTCCTTTCAGCGACAGTCTGGGTATTTTTCTTTCCATGTCCAGAGTAGTCATATTTCTTCCTTTTTTTATCGGAGGCTATTATTTTAAATTCGAATATATTGAAAAATTTCAAAAGTCCATTTACAAAATACCTGTCCTGATAATTCTGGTGCTGGTTGCAATATTTGTCATTACAAATATGGATTTTATAACCCGATACAGCAGTTTATTATACGCTGACCATTCCTACGCATTTTTGCACACCTCCGTAGGGAATGCTTTATTACTTAAAATCGGCTGGTATTTTATGGCGAGTCTGATGCTGCTTGCTTTATTGATACTTTGTCCGAAAAGGAAATTCTGTTTTTCGTACATCGGAAGCCGTACATTATCCATTTATATTTTTCACAGGCTAATCAGAGAAGTTTTTGAAGGGGAATATCTATATCGGTATTTCGATTCCAGTTCTTTTCTGTTACTGGGTGGCTGCATGATTATTTCTTTGCTGATTGTGTTTCTATTTAGTGGAAGACGTCTGGCTCAATTGGTAAATTTACCATTTAGGATTACTAAAAAATAATTTTTACGATAATTACCGGTATAAATCTCATACAGAATAAAAAACAAAGCCTATAAGTTGCTTCATTTCAAGAGCAACTTATAGACTTTCATGCTATATAATTCTGTATTATGTGCTTTTCCCTGACTAATTGGATGATTTTTTTAATCTCCTCCGTTCATCAGAATGGCAACAATTTTTCCTTTTTTCATATAAATCTGACCAAAAAATCCGCCGGTATAGTATTTTTTTGAAAGATATTTTTCTCCATCATATATTTTTTCTTTCCTTGCTTTACTATATTGGTCGGTCATAATGGTTCTTACATTTTTCTTTGTCAGTTTCTTATACATCTGTTTTCCTGTTTCCATAGAATAATAACTTACATCCGTATAATAAAACTTACATTTTTTTGCCAGTTTGTATATCTTCTTTTTTGTTTTAAAATAAGGATCGGCACTCAGGTGCAACCCCGCCGCACCTCGAAGTATGATTTTGTTTCCTTTTATTTTTACAACCTGATAGATGCCATATCTGGCACCTTTTTTCATCTGTTTTGTTCCCTTTGTAATTTTCTTTTCTGTGTATAGTTTCGTATTTGCATCATATGAATACACATTTTCTGCTTTTACCGTTTTCCCCAATCCTGATCCACAGCACAAAGCCATAATCAGGATTGCAAGCGTTACTTCTTTCATTCTCTTCATAATTATTTTCTCCTACATGGATAAAAATTTCTTTACAATATCCTCCATTCCGTCTACCTGTACCAGATGATTATGACGGACTTCTGCATTTCGGATTTCTTCAATGGCATTTGGAATTTTGATATTTCCAATCTTTGATAACTCGTCAATCAATTCAAAATCTTCCAACTGATCGTATTTTGGATCGATGGCATTCATAACACTTCTTGCAAATTTAAACGGACTTGCCGTGGATGCAATCACGGTTACTTCATCATCTCCCGTTTCTGCCACATATTTTTTATAGGTACTTGCCGCTACTGCCGTATGGGTATCCAGAACATAGCCTGTTTTTTCGTATGTCTCTTTGATAATGGCAGCAGTCTCCTCTTCCGTGGCATAATTGCCATAAAAATCAGCCAGTTCCGCCTTCATTTCATCAGTGATTACATATGTTCCGTCCGTTGTCAGACTGTCCATGAGCGCCTTATTCTTTGCCGCATCATTTCCTGCAATCTTATAAATCAGTCTCTCCAGATTACTGGAAATCAGAATATCCATGGATGGAGATGTAGTCAGAATAAATTCTCTGTTTCTGTCGTACTTACCTGTGTTAAAGAAATCAAACAATACTTTATTTTCATTGGAAGCACAAATCAGTTTATGAATTGGAAGTCCCATATTCTTTGCATAATAAGCGGCAAGAATGTTTCCGAAATTTCCTGTAGGAACGACTACATTCATTTTCTGATTTTCTGAAACTTTTCCTTCTGCCTGCAATTTCGCATAAGCATATACATAGTAAGCCACCTGTGGTATCAGACGACCGATATTAATCGAGTTGGCAGATGAAAACTGGAAACCTTTTTCGTCCATTTCCTTTGCCAGTTCTTTATTTCCAAAAATCTTCTTTACACCGCTTTGTGCCTGGTCAAAATTTCCTTCGATTGCTACTACATAGGTATTATTTCCCTTCTGCGTAACCATCTGCTTTTCCTGCACCGGGCTGACTCCACCATGTGGATAGAACACAATAATTCTTGTTCCTTCCACATCTGCAAATCCTGCCATGGCAGCCTTTCCCGTATCTCCTGATGTCGCCGTCAGAATAACAATTTCATTCTTTACATGATTCTTCTTAGCAGAAGTGGTAAGAAGATATGGCAGTATGGATAAAGCCATGTCTTTAAACGCAATGGTTTTTCCATGAAATAATTCCAAATAATAAGCGCCGTCAACTTCAGCAAGAGGAGCAATCTCTTCCGTATCAAATTTCGAATCATATGCTTTGTTAATGCAGTTCTTTAATTCCTCTTCCGTAAAATCCGTAAAATACAGTTTCATTACCTCATATGCCACCTGCTGGTAAGTCATCTTAGACAACTCTTCCACGGTAACATCCAGTTTTGGAATTTCCGTCGGAACAAACAGTCCGCCATCGTCTGCCAGTCCTTTCAATATTGCCTCTGATGCTTTTAAATATCCGTCTTCGCTTCTTGTACTTTTGTAAAGTATTTCTTTCATAATTTGCCTCCTAATGCTTCCGTTCGCGCTCATTTTTATTTTTCGTTGTTTATGTATTTAATCAGACCGCCACTGCTGATAATTTTCTGCATAAACTCAGGGAATGGCTGACCCTGAAATTCGGTATTTTTTGTTCTGTTATATATTTTTCCGCTGTCAAAGTCTACTTCCACCTGGTCGCCTTCCTCGATTCCTTTGGCTGCTTCCGGGCATTCAATAATAGGAAGTCCGATATTAATGGCATTTCGATAAAAAATGCGGGCAAAAGTCTCTGCAATGACACAGCTTACACCTGCCGCCTTAATGGCGATTGGTGCATGTTCTCTGGAAGACCCGCAGCCGAAATTCTTGTCTGCCACAATAATATCTCCCTTGGATACTTTATGAACAAACTCTTTATCAATATCTTCCATACAGTGCTTTGCAAGTTCTTCTGCATCCGGTACATTCAGATATCTTGCCGGAATAATCACATCTGTATCCACATTGCTTCCAAATTTAAATACTCTTCCTTCTGCTTTCATGTCTTACCTCCTATAATCCTAATTCTTCCGGTCCGGAAATCTTACCGGTAACGGCACTTGCCGCAGCTACTGCCGGGCTGGCAAGATAAACTTCTGATTCCGGATCGCCCATACGTCCCACAAAATTTCTGTTGGTTGTGGCAATGGCTCTCTCTCCTTTTGCAAGGATACCCATATGTCCGCCAAGACATGGTCCGCAAGTCGGTGTGCTTAATGCACATCCTGCTTTTATAAATATAGAAGCCAATCCTTCTTCAATACATTTCAAATAGATATCCTGCGTTGCCGGGAAGATAATACATCTGACACCTTTTTTCACTTCTCTTCCATCTAAAATTTTTGCGGCAATTCTCATATCTTCAATTCTGCCGTTGGTACAGGAGCCAATGACAACCTGATCAATTTTCACTTCTCCTACATTGTCGATGGTTTTTGTATTTTCCGGAAGATGTGGAAATGCAACGGTCGGTTTTAACTGACTTAAATCAATGGTATATTCTTCATCATATACGGCGTCTTCATCCGGTGCATACTCCGTAAATTCTTTTGTAGAATGCTCTTTCATATATTCACGGGTCAAATCATCTACCACAAAAATACCGTTCTTTCCACCTGCTTCAATTGCCATATTGGTCATGGCAAATCTGTCGTCCATGGAAAGATACTGCACACCGTCTCCCATAAATTCCATAGACCGGTATAATGCTCCGTCCACTCCAATCATTCCGATGATGTGAAGAATTACATCCTTTCCGCTGACCCATTTTGCCGGCTTTCCTGTCAAATTAAATTTAATGGCTGACGGTACCTTAAACCATGCTCTGCCTGTAGCCATTCCTGCAGCCATATCCGTACTTCCTACACCGGTAGAAAATGCTCCCAAAGCTCCATATGTACAAGTATGGGAATCGGCGCCAATGACCACATCCCCTGCTACAACCAATCCTTTTTCAGGAAGCAGCGCATGTTCAATCCCCACTCTGCCTGTCTCAAAATAGTTGGTAATATCATTTTCTTCAGCAAAATCTTTTACGCATTTATAAAGTTCTGCCGACTTAATATCCTTATTCGGCGTAAAGTGATCCGGTACCAGTGCAATCTTGTCTTTGCAGAATACACAGTCCACATTCATTTTTTCCATTTCCTTAATCGCTACCGGAGCAGTTACATCATTTCCTAAAACCAAATCTAAATCTGCTTCGATTAATTGTCCTGCAACAACACTGTCTAATCCGGCATGCTTTGCCAAAATTTTTTGAGTCATCGTCATTCCCATAGCATGTTCCTCCTATTATTGCGTAATTTCCTATTTATAACACATTTCTTCCTATAATCTTTAATATTCTAAAACAAAAATACCTGTTCGTCAATGATGTAATATATCATAAAAAATGATTCTCCAAACCAATGCACTTTATCTGCATCCGTTTGGAGAACCAAATTTTTCGATTAATATATAAACAACTGCGTCCAATATTGTCTTCCGTTTGCACCTACATAATAGCCCACACCGATTTTTGTATACTTGGCATTTAAAATATTGGCTCTGTGTCCGGAACTGTTCATCCAGCCCTTCATCACTTCCTGAGGGGTTTCCTAGAAGTGGTTTCTGTCTCTGTAGGAAACTCTGTTTTCGTAGTCTCCTCCACTGTTGTGGTTATCGGCTCTTCCGGTTTCAATCATTCCTTTTATTCTGCAATCACTTCAAATTCCCACATGGAATATCCATAGCCCATGGCACGTTCTATGCCTTGGAATTTCACGTATCTTGCATTCACTGTCTTAAATTCCACCATATCTTCTCCACCGTCCTGATTGCGCATTTCTGCTACCGTGGTCCATGTTTTTCCATCATTTGAAACCTGAATGTCATATGCTTTTCCATAAGCATTTTCCCATGTGATAACCACTTTACCGATGTCAATCTGTTCTCCTAAATCCACATACATCCATGCATTGTCATTGAAATCAGATGACCAGCGGGTATCCTGATTGCCATCGACAGCCTTATCTGCTCCCATTGCATCCGCTTCTGCTCCGGATTGCTCCGTCTTTTTGCCCTGTGCCACATTTGTACCGGATACGGGTGATGTAGGTGGCTCTGTCGGCTGTTCCGGCTGCTGCGAACCGCTATTGGCGGAGAACACTTCCATACTGTACAGAGAATATCCGTAACCGGTTCCTCTTGTAATTCCCTGCATTTTCACATATCTTGCATTTGTCGGTGTAAATTCAACAATATTTTCTCCACCATTCTGTCCACGCATTTCTTTTACAGTAATCCAGTTATTTCCGTCCTCAGACACCTGAATATCATAATCCTTTCCGTAGGCAGCTTCCCATGTAAGAACTACCTTTCCAATCTGATATGTTTTTCCAAGATCTACATAAATATACTCGTCATCCGTAAATGCGGAGCCCCAACGTGTCTGCTTATCCCCGTCCACAACATATTTTGCATCGACAAAATCGCCTTCCTGACTGGAAGCCGTTACCGGCTTTCCTGCCGCCAAATCTTTACTGTCTACAACAATTTCTCCGCCTTCACCGGAGCTGCCGCCTTCTTCTGTCTTTGTATAAATAATCTCTTCTGTGGCAGCGCTGTACTCACTGCTTGTATAAGCATCACTTCCTTCTTCCGGAACTGCAACAACCCAATATATGTAACTTCCATTTTCCGTCAAGTCACCGTCCGTATAGGTTGTACCATTTACCGTGGCAATCAGCTGATTTGTTCCCATCGGTGAAGTACGGTATACACTGTAACCTGCTGCATTTGCTATCTCGTTCCAACTTACGGTAATTTCATCTTTACCCAGAACAGCCTTGGCTTCCGGCGTATTTAGTTTGTCTTTTTGGTCCGGTCCTTTTCCATAGAATTTCAGCTCATAAATGGAATCTCCATATCCTGTAAGTCTTTCGGTACAGGTAATCCTTACATATTTGGCAGTCATCACTTTATCAAAGGAAATTGCCTCCAGTCCTGTATTTCTGTTCTCATCGCCGTTGCCCTGACCGCCTTTTCCTTTATTCTGCGTAAATGCAGTATTCCAATTTTGATTATCTGTAGAAGTTTCCACTACGTATTTCTTTGCAGCCGCACCTTCCCAGTAGATTTTCATGCCGCCTATTTTCTGTTCACCTGCCAGTTCAATGGTAAATGCCTGCGGGTCTGCCGCCTCTGATTCCCATCTGGTGTCAAATTTACCGTCGATCATGTTCTCTGCTTTTCCATTATCATTGGCTACGGATGTCACGTCGATTACCTTTGCACTGTCTAATGAAATTTCAGGATAACCCGATAAATCCGCTCTTGTCACATCATCAGATTCTGCCACCGGAGCTTTCGTTCCCTTTTTGTAAATCTTCACATAATTTAAGTTGAATCCGCCGTCCACCAGCAGTAATTTCATCTGATATTTTCCGGCTTTCAGGTGAATCGTCTGATTAGCCTTAACATTCTTCCATTCCGTTGTAGAATTATCCAAGTATGTTGTGAGAATGTAATCATTGTCATTATCTGTCTTTAAGCGGATTGCACTGTTCTTTTCCGTATTGACACATTGAACACGATAATCTACCACATAATCCGCTTCCTCTTTCACATCAATTGTATAAATTAAGGAATCTCCGTCATCAATCCAACCGATATATCCGCCTTCATTGGCATCTTCTGCCGGCTCACAACTGAAGTTTGTATAGTAATCCTCTGCTTCCACCACACCGGAAACTGTGTTTACCGGATCGTAGTCTTTTACCGGCTGATATGTGACTTTATTTCCGTTTTCATCTACTGTTTTATCTTCATTCTTTGTCGGATCGCAGTCTACGGTAGCGTGCGCCGGAACTTTCACACTTCCCAGTGCTCCGTTTTCATTGGCAAAATGAACGGTTATCTCTTTATCAAACGGATTCCATACTTCTGCCGTATATTTGCCGTCTTTCTTAAATATCTGATAGGAAGTGTAATCACTGCTCCAGATAGATGTATCAATATATCCCTTTGCGCACATATTCTGGATGTACCAGTAAGAGTTAAACATTTCGTCTGTGGAAAGCACACCATCCACATAGTTTCCTTCCTCATTTAAATGAGAGGCATATTCATTGCTAAACCTCTGCGCCGCACCTTCTGCATCACTGAGTGACATAAACGGCCACAGAATATGATACCAGCCTTCCGGATCTACTGCGCCTTCTTTGGCAATCTTTTTCTGATATGCCACCTGAATCTGCTCATATTCATTCCAGATTCTGTCCACTGTATTTTTTCTGTAACCCATATATGTAATGGCAGGTGTCACCGGAAGTAAATGGATTCCCATAATACAGCATGGATTTCCTGAGAAATAAGTACCGTTTGTGTAACCTAATCCCCAGACCATTCCGGTATATGGAAGTACATCACAGTTTTCGTCTCCATAGACATCCGTTCCGTATCCCGGTGCCCAGTTGTTACTGTCTGCTTCTGTTCCCGCATCCATGTTAAACCAGTACTGTTCAATGGCATTGACCTCAGAAGTATATCCCCAGATACCTGCATCTCTATATGTATCATTTCCTGTAACCAGTCCCCACAGGTAAAGTCCTGCCCATGCAAAGGTTGCTTCTGATGCTGATTCCTGATTGTTACCGCTGTTATTGTCTCCATATCCGCCTGCCCATAAATGACCTTCGTATACGTCAAAGTTTCTCATATAAGGCAATATCTCATCGTTTTTATCCGGATTCATACAGTCTCTGATCAATACCTCTATCATATCACCATAATCCGTTACAAAATCAGCGTCATAAGATGCCAGCACTGCTGCCGGAAAGATAAAATATGCCCAGAGGAAATGGTGGTCTGAAAGGTTAATTGCCATACCATGGTCTCCTCCGTCACCGCTGATTGCGCCCCAGCTTGTATGATAATACATATAATATGGATAGTCTTCTGCTCCGTCATAGGTCAGCCAGTTCTCCATGATTTTTCTGAGAACACTAATCAGTCTGTCTCTTGTCTCGTATTCTCCCAACTGGTCTGCAATCAGAATTCCCATTGCAATCGGATGAGATTTTTTACCCTGCCAGTAAGGGTCTGCCACCCAGTATGATTTCAATGCACTGTCCGTAAACTGCTCCAGATACGCATACATCCATTCTTTATCATAACTGTCTGACTCGTCCGGTGTTGTATACTGTGGGATAACACCGTGGAACTTCTGGCTATATGAAAAACTGTTTCCATTGTGAATCCGCATATCACCTCTGACAGATGTATATGTAAGAGTTTTGTTTCCAACGGTTTCGTAACTTGCGTCAGAATATTTCCACTGATGCGGCATCATGCACATCAGAGTTGTGTTTTCGATACCGTTTCCAGTTCTTTTCTGGTCGATAATCGTTTTGTATTCCGTGGTACATGTTGCCTTGGATTCATCATAATGATAATTTACTTCTGTGGATGTCACATAAGAATATGCATGTTTGTACATAAATTCAAGCTGTGCCACCGCATCTGTGTCTTTTACCTTCTCGGCATCTGCCACAGTATCCTTTGACAACAAAGGTATTGGCTGTTCCACACAAAGTGCGCCCACTATCATGTAGTTCTGATTACTGCCCAGATTTATTTTTAATTTATTTCCCACTTTAATCACTGTTGAATTTTCCGGAAGATATACACCATAATAGTGGTATTGTTTCTTATTTCCCTCTCCCGGTGCTTCACTTTCATTTGCCGCCTCAACACCAAAATGATCTATAGTAACTTTCTCACCATCTTTTGTGAGAATCTCATTTCCATTTTTATCAAAGAATTTTACCAGATTTCCCACATTCAGTTCCGCCGCATTTCTGTCTGAAAATGTTGTATAGACATACGGTGAACCTTTTACGATGGTAGAACGCATCTTTGCCGTGTCATTATCGCTGAACGATACATCCACAGACCAGTCTCCGTATCCGTCCAATCGGGCTGATGCATCTCCCGTAACATTAGATGCTCCGATGGTAATATCATTACTCTTTGAATCTGCGCCCATGCCACCATTATCCGTACGTGTATAAACACCGTCTGCATAGTATAAATTCAAACCTGTGGATGAATATTTATATACCATTGGAAGTCCCGGCATTGTGTCGCTGTATTTTGTATACACAATAGATGTCCACCAGTCATTGGATGGGATGGCACCTTTTATATTACCCGTAACATATTTTGGTTCTCTTGGCTGTAATAAATTTGCATCATCGATTATATAACTGCCTTTACCCACATTTACTACTTCGCTCTTTGGAATTTCAGGAATTGTGTTGACCACTTTCTCATCGCCTTCCTGATAATCATAAATCTGAATTTCTCTGACGGAATATCCGGAACCACGCCCCATTAAAATTCCCTGAATGCGGACATATCTTACATTTTCTGCGTAGAGACTGATATCTTCATCCTCTCCGTTGCCTTTAATATTTCTGTATACCGTGTTCCAATTATTTCCATCGGCAGACACCTGCAAATCCCAGATTTTTCCATACTCAGTCTGCCACTGGACTTTGACCCGTCCGATGGTATGATTTTCTTTCAAATCTACCGTCAATGCCTGATTGCTGGAATCCGATACCTTGTCCTGAGACTCGGAAAGCCAGTAGGATTCATAATCCCCGTCCACGGCATTGTCACCGCTTAACGGTTTTGCCGCCCACCATGGCTGCGAATAAGATGTAACCGTCACATCTTTTCCAAGAGCTATGTTTGCCGCATCAGATATCGGCTGTATACAGTCGTTATCACCGATGCCATAAACATTGATTTCCCGGATAGATGCACCCCAGCCTGACTTTTTGTCATCGGAACCTGACTGAGATTTACTATAATTGATTAACACCCGCACATAACGTCCCTTTGCTGATGTCAACCGATAACCTTCGACTCCATCCGTACTTAAAACATCTTCGTAATAACTGTAATTAATCCCGGTTCCGTCACTGCGCATCACATGTTTTTCATCTCCCCCTGTTCCGTTCTCTGTCTCATAAATTTTCGTCCAGTTCACTTCATCATCAGAAACAAGTACCTGATAAGCCACACCATAACTTGCATTGTTCTGCCAGTCAATCACTACCTTGCTGATTTCCGCTTTTCCTCCCAAATCAACGTCCAGCCACTGATCTGCCACATCCGGTGCCGCACCCCACTGGGTACCCAGTTTGCCATCCGTGGCAAAACTTGCCACATCTCCACCGTTGACTGATGAAGAATAAGCCGGTCTGTTGATCGATAACAGCCATGGTTTGCTTCTGTCTGCCGCCCGGGTCATCTCCGGCTGTAAGTGAATGGTTCCTGTTACCATTGCTGCACTAAGCGCAATGGCAACTGTTTTTTTCAGCATTTGATAATGCCATCGTCTCATATTACCTTCCTCCTTTTTTTGAGTGAGGTAACAAAATAACGTTTTCCCTTCCTGTACTTTCAGTCTAAAAAATGAAAACATTTTTTACAAGATATGAATATTTTTTCTTATGTTTTTGCATATAATTTGTGAATTTTTTACAGTTATTTATTTTTTGAAACGTTTTTTTCTTTCTTTTCTTGTTACTTTTCTATTTTTTTAATAGCTTTATGTCTTTTTCCGAATTTTTTATTTTCCTTAAAATTTTTGAAAAAACCACAAAAATATTTTTTTAATATATTTTCTCCCGGATGCTCCTTAAACCAAAACAAACTGTTTATCCAAAATTCACAGGACTTTCTTTTCTGAAAATTGAACTTTCGGATAAGAAAGTTGAAATCACTTGAAAGCCGGGACAAAATATGGTATAAATTCTATGGATATGGAGACGTACCGAAGTGGCCGTAACGGGGCTGACTCGAAATCAGTTTATCAGTTTTCGCTGATACAAGGGTTCGAATCCCTTCGTCTCCGTTTTTTTTATTATTATGAGATACAATTCACTAAACAATCATTTGAAAAACAAATACGGATGCAAAGTTTACAAACTGAGTCTTTCCTCGGGACTTTCCTGTCCCAACAGAGACGGCACTTTCAGTTCCACCGGATGTATTTTCTGCAGTAACGGCGGTTCGGGGGAATTTGCCGCTGACTGTCATCTTACTGTCACAGAACAGATTGAAACTGCAAAGGCAAAGGTTTCAAACAAGATATCGAATGGTAAATATATTGCTTATTTTCAGTCTTTTACCAACACCTACGGAGATATAAATTATCTTAGAAAAATATTTATGGAAGCAATCCGTCATCCTGACATTGTGGCGCTGTCCATTGGTACCAGACCGGACTGTCTGCCGGATGATGTTTTATATTTGCTGGACGAACTGAACCATATCAAACCTGTCTGGATAGAGTTAGGATTACAAACCATTCATGAGCATACCGCCCGATACATAAACAGAGGGTATTCTTTAGATGTATTTGACCGGGCCGTTTGTAAATTATGTGCATTGCATATTGATGTAATTGTTCATTTGATTATCGGTCTGCCTTTTGAATCAAAGTCAGACATTCTGGACAGCGTAAAATATGTATGCTCCAAACCGATTTCCGGAATCAAACTGCAGCTTCTGCACGTATTAAAAGATACCCCTCTGGAAAAGGAGTATCTTTTAAATAAATTTGATGTATTAAGTTTAGAAAAATACACAGAAATATTGTCGGAGTGTTTATGCAATATTCCACCCGATATCGTCATACACCGTATCACCGGTGACGGTCCCAAATCATTGCTGATTGCACCGACATGGAGTGCCGATAAAAAGCGGGTTCTCAATTATATTAACCGCTACTTTGAAGATTTTGATATACGACAGGGAAAATCGTTGGATTCTCCCCTTTAATACGCACTGGTAGTAACACTTACTGCTTCCGTCTCCATGGTTCCTGCTGTTGATTCGACAGGATGTTCGATTGTCTCTGACACGCTTTCGCTCTCTATAGTTTCTGTGGAGATTTCCGTGCTTTCCACCTCAACAGTAACTGTCTCCGCTTCCACGCTTGTCTCTTCCGTCACAATTTCCATACTGTCATCCACGACAATCACACCATCCTCCAGCATATAATGATTTTCTTCAATTTTCTCCACCAGATGGTCAATGTTGCTTTTACACATCTGATTGACGCTTACTTTCTCTTCTTTTGCCAACTCAATACAGAGGGCCGCCTTTCCCACAGACACATTGTTTTTTCTGGCCACCTTTTTCACTTTATTCGTAACCCGAACCGTCTGATAAACTGTCTTGCACTGTATATCCCTGATTTCCAGCTGTTCATTGGTCCGTCTTTTTATTTCCCTTAACTGCTCCGTAATATCGTTCTTTTCCTTTACCGGAATAGCTGAAACCAGCATGGCATTTTTCTTCTTCCTAAGATAACCTTCTCTTCTCAGATTTCTTATTACCAGTTCCATGGCTGTTTTATAGTCGTCATCTTCTGACAATTCGCTGTTGACACTGCTGACAATATTTTTCGCATCCTTATTTTTTGCACGTACATTTTTAATGGTTCCATCTTCATTGACTTCAATACAAATACTTGGATTCACGTCTATCAGTATGGAAAATGCCATCTTATCTGCCTTATTGTTCATGCCTAACATCGGATATAGCAGAATAATCAGGGCAACCAGACAGGCTGACATCAGGGCAATCGCCGGAACTTTCAAATATGGTTTCCAATTTTTTCGCTCCTTGAATAAAGGTCTGTCTTTTCCAAACAATTCCTTTTCATCCTTCACCGGTTCCATGGGTGTGCTTAAAATTTTATTCAACATATCAGGAGCCATCTGTTCCAGTTCCTGATTTAGTTTATTTCTAATATCTTTTTCCTGCATAATGACCTCCTAATACATAATACTGTTTTTCATCTTTTTCAGGGAGCGGTTATATTTGGACAGCACCGTGGACAGTGGAAGTCCTGTCAACTCTGCAATCTCCCTATGTTTCAATCCGTTAATCATATGTAGAATGACAATGGTTCTCTCCTGCTCGCCCAAAATGCTGAACGCATATTCCAGTATCATTTTGTTTTCCACATGAGAGGCATCATCACTGACATTTGCCATTCCTTCTGAAACATAATTTTCTACTTCTCCAAAATCAGTATTTCTGTTTTTTCCATATTTTCTTACAAAATCCAGATACTGATTTTTTGCAATGGCACACATCCATGTCATTGGCGTACCCATTTTTTTATATAAATGACTCCCGTTTCTAATTTTAATATAGGTATTTTGCAGTAAATCTTCTGCATCCTCTTTATTTTTTGTCAGTGATAACAAAAATCCAAAAAGCTGTTTATAACTGGCATAATACAGTTCCGTGAATGCTTCATTATCACCGCATGCAATCTTTTCAAACCATGCTTCATCAATTCTGCTGTTTGCATTTTCCCGATTCTTCTGTTCTTTCATTCGTCTGTCCTGCTTTTTATTTTTCTTAGTACTATACTACAAATAATCCTATATTTCGTCAAATAAATATTTTTCTGCTCAACCTAGTTACTTACTTAATATTATTTTGTTACTCCATTTTCCGTAAGACTTCTTCCTGCCCTTTAAGATTTTGTACGGACGCACGGTTACATACGCCGGATTTCCGTCTGTCTCGCCTGTATATTCCCCAATATCATAATTATACCTGATATTGTATGTATTCTTTAAAGCCTTCGGTGTCTTAATGCCGACAATGTTTTTTCTAGTTGTGTATCTGTATTTTTTCTTTCCTCTTTTAATCTGTATCTGATATCCCTTTGCACCTGCTATCTTACAGAACCTGATATTTATTTTCTTTTTACTGAATTTTGCATTTGTCACTACCGTTTTGGCATTTTTAAAACTCTTTGTGTAATAAATTTTTACCTTTGATTCAAACGCTCTCGGATACATAGTAACCTTGCTTTTCAGTGTTACTTCTTTTAAATTTGTTCCTGCAAAAGCATATCTTCCCACAATCTTTAAATTACGATTTGTGGTTACTTTTGACAGGTAAGAATCAGCAAAAGCATACTCTCCGATTGTCTTTACATTTTTTCCCAATGTGACGGTTTGGATATTTTTCTGATAAAATGCCGCCGGACAAATGGTCTGCACGGAATCCGGGATGATAACATTCTTTTTATCGGAAACATAATAGTAAACGGTTTTTCCGTCCAAAGACATAATACATCCGTTAGATATTCTACATTGTGTATTTGTCTTAGAAATCGTTACGGAAAAATCTTTATATTCATATACCCCTGCCAAAGCATAACCCAATTGGTTTGCCGTCTGACCGATTTCAATTTCGTCCGCTCCTTCGCCAAAGGCGGCATATCCGTAATAATCCATGTTTCCTTTCACAACGATTTTGTCTGCGCCTCCAATTGCTTCTGATTCCACTCTGATAACAGATTCAGGAATGGTAAACGTTCCTCTGATATAACCAAAAGCATGACTTTTGATGGTAGTTACCGTGTCGGCAATCTCCACCTTTTTCACCTCATCAAGTACATCGAAACTTGAGTTGCCAATAGAAACAATACCCTTTTCTACAACGATATTTTCGGCATTCCTCATTGTTTTTGCAAATCCCGTATCATCCCACATATCACCTGTTCCGCTGATAGTGATTGTTTTCGTTTCCGGGTTATAATGATAATTTGCATTATCACCGCATCTTCCTTCTGTGATAACTTCGACAGTTTCTTTTTTCTCATCCGCTTTTGTTATTACACCGAATCCATCTCCCGGTAATGCTGACGGTGCTGCCATAGTCATAGCCATTGTTGCTGCTGTAAAAACAGCAATTAATTTTGATTTTCTCATTCTTTCATCCTCCATTTGTTTTATGTTATACATATAAAACGGAAGTATTTGCCAAAATATTGCAAAGATGTTAAAAAATTTAAGAAACTTTCTCATTGCTTCTTTACTCCTTGTTTTAAGAATGGACAAAAGAGAGTAAAAAAGAGAAAAGTAAAAGTTCTCTGCTCCCTGTTGTGAGAAGTTATAAGAAACTGTAAAAAGGGGATGTAGAAGTTCTCTGTTCTCTCATGAAATAACTTTACACATAAGAATAATTGTTTTTTGCGTCTTCCTATGTATTTTCAAGACTCTATTACAGATTTTCGTACAAATTTACATATATTTATTCTCAACTTGAAAAAAGTATATGTAATCGTTCTCACCAGTTATGAATTGTCAAAACATCCCTTGAATGCAGGGTGCTATAAACAAAAAAAGACAGCGGAAATTTTGTGCAAGCACAAATTTCCGCTGTCTTTTTTTGTTTATAAAATCCTGCGCTCAAAAATTGCCACGGATTAGTTGTTGATTAATTTTCCGCTTTCATCGTTCCAACTGTAAAGTTTTCTGATTTCTTCTCCGACTTTTTCTGTTGGATGCTCGGAAGCAAGTTTTCTCATTGCCTTGAAGTGTACCTGACGTCCGCCTTCTGACATATCAAGCAGGAATTCTTTAGCAAAAGAACCGTCCTGAATGTCCGCAAGAACTTTCTTCATGGCCTTCTTTGTTTCTTCTGTAATAATCTTTGGTCCTGTTATATAATCACCGTATTCTGCCGTATTCGAAATAGAGTATCTCATTCCCGCAAAACCTGACTGATAAATAAGGTCTACGATTAATTTCATTTCGTGGATACATTCAAAATATGCATTTCTTGGATCATATCCTGCTTCTGTCAATGTTTCGAAACCTGCCTGCATCAGTGCGCAAACACCACCGCAAAGTACTGCCTGCTCACCGAACAAATCAGTCTCTGTCTCTGTTCTGAATGTTGTTTCAAGCACACCTGCTCTTGCACCACCGATGGCTAATGCATATGCAAGCGCCAGATCAAGAGCCTTTCCTGTAGCATCCTGCTCTACCGCTACCAGACAAGGAACTCCCTTTCCTTCCTGATATTCGGAACGTACTGTATGACCCGGTCCCTTTGGAGCAATCATTGTAACATCAACATCTGCCGGTGGAACGATACATCCGAAGTGAATGTTGAATCCATGAGCAAACATTAACATATTTCCTGCTTCAAGGTTTGGCTCGATATCTTTCTTGTACATATCTGCCTGTTTTTCATCATTAATCAGAATCATAATAATATCAGCCTTTTTCGCTGCTTCTGCTGTAGTATAAACTTCAAATCCCTGAGCCTCTGCTTTCGCCCATGATTTACTACCCTCATATAAACCAATGATGACATTGCATCCTGATTCCTTTGCATTTAATGCATGTGCATGACCCTGGCTGCCATATCCGATAACTGCAATGGTCTTGCCTTCTAATAATGAAAGATTACAATCTTCCTGATAATAGATTTTTGCTTCTGACATTTTCGTCGCCTCCATTTGTAATTTTTTATATTCATATGACTGACGTCATAGGATAATCCCTATTTTTCTCCTCTTGAAAGACCTGTGATTCCGGTTCTTACAAGTTCCAGAATATGGTAATCTTCAACCAGACTTAAAAATGCGGATAACTTGGACTGGCTTCCGGTAATTTCAATCATAACGCTGTCTTTTGCAACGTCAACAATATTTGCCCTGAATATCTCCGTGATAGCCATAACCTGCGGTCTCTCCGTAGCATCTGCTTTAATTTTTACCAAAATCAACTCCCGGGTTACGGAACTGGACGGTTCCAGCACATCTACCCGCTTTACGTCTTCCAATTTGGAAATCTGCTTAACAATCTGTTCTAATATGGTATCATCGCCTGTTACGACAATCGTCATTCTTGAATATAATGGATTCTCTGTCTCTCCGACGGTTAAACTGTCAATATTATATCCTCTTCTACTGAATAAGCCGGCAACTCTGTTTAATACACCTGATGTATTATCAACTAATACTGATAAAACTTTCTTATTCATATGTATTACCTCTTTTCCCAATCTCTAGTATTTTATCTTATCACATATGGGATTTTTGTCAATAGATATACACTACTTTCTGATATTTTATCTGGTATTTGTCTGCCTGAAATTCCCACTTTTCATAAAGTTTTAAGGTTTTACAATGGGCGTCCAGCCGTCGTCTCCCGGCTTTACAGGCTTTCTGGTAGTTGTTTCCGGAATTGTCCCTGTTTCTGTCACTGTTTCTGTTCTTTCTTCTATCTGACTGTAATCATTTCTTCCAGTGTTTTTTTCGCCCATATTTTCTGCCCATGCAACGGTATCTTTCCGATCCTTTCTGTCAGATGCATTATTATTGTCGTTTTTATCTGCTGTTTTCGGGAGCTGTTTCTTCTCAATCTGATTCTGTCCGGCTTTTTCAGCATAATCCGTTTGTTCTTTTTGAGACTTCTTTTTTACTTTTATGCCATTGACATTCTGCTCCCATACTTCTTCATCAAAAGGTACTTCATTATCTCCAAACAGCATGGACGTGCTTTCTTCCTCCTGCACATTTTCCATTGTCTCGCCTTTTTCGTTGGTCTGCATAATTTTACCCGTCGATGTTATTTCTCTTCCTATACCTTTATTTCCCGTAAAAGGACGGTAACAAAATAATAGCAGAATTCCAATCATGACAACCAGTAACAGCAGGAGGATGCCCCATGCTTTTTTATGAGATTTCCACCTTTCTTTCAAAGCATAAAACTTCTTGTGATGCATAAGTACAATCTCCTTCTTCTGAAATATGTGGATATGATTTTCTAGAAATCGTCCCAATCACCGCCGGCCGGGTTATCTATCTCCGTCATGCTTTCATATTGCGGCGTTTCTCCAAAATCTGTCATAACACTGTCCTCTG
The DNA here is from genome assembly GCA_904420085.1 of uncultured Eubacterium sp. Classification (GTDB taxonomy): domain Bacteria; phylum Bacillota; class Clostridia; order Lachnospirales; family Lachnospiraceae; genus Eubacterium_G. The sequence continues at coordinate 18,508 of CAJFUA010000032.1, forward strand.
TACCAAAACGTGTCACTTCTAACGTTGGGGTTTCATACTCCGTATATTTTACCACTTCTTATTCACTCCTCTCATTACATCTTATTTCGTATTCAGATATTCTTCATACTCGTCGTGGATTTGCTGTAAAAACTCTACACTCTCGAGAGCGCTGTCTTCATAAAATCCTCCCTTTAATATATAGTCCGTGGTTTCAATATAACTGATAGAATAACCTTCACCGTATGCTTTTGCCCCTGATTCGGTGTAGTAATAAGTTTGTATGTTTTCATTACAGTCATAGTAAGTAATATATGTTCTTGCAACAGCTTCTTCCCCATATAATCTTACCGGCATGTCTGTCACGACAGCCGTATAGTATTCATAATGGCTGCCTTTTTCAAAAGTAACAACGGCAGGAACGACCAGATTTCCTTTCGTGACGGATATGACCGATTCATCTTTTATCAACGTTGCGTCTTCCGGAAGAATTTTTCTCATGGTTACCACTGTTCCGTAACCGATTCCTTTCTGGTTACTGTTTTTCGGTTTTAACGTTCCATTCTTAGAACTCAACGCTTCCAAGTCTTTGATAAATTCATCACTGATACAAGAGATAAATCTTAATCCCTGCTTAAAACCGTTTAATTCAAAGGTTCTGATTTGAACTCCTATCAGTCCAAACTCAATGCCGATGTTGGTTCCATCTGCCGCCATATCATATATCTTGTCGTCCTCGTCAAGATTCATCGTTCCAATCTTTCTCCATCCTGCGTAGAGATAATTTTCTTTATTCATGACATAATACTCTTCCGCTGTCTCCGGGCAGTAAGGAATTGTACATTCTTTGTTTTTATACCAGCCCTTAAAGGCATATGTATCATGTGTCGGAGCTTTCGCCAACTTATCTGTTGTCAGGGAATATCCTCTCTCCACTTCTTTTGTATGTACAATTCCATTATTCTCCGCAGTAAGAGAATCTACGTAAATCAATGTACACTCACTGATTTCCATATAAATATATAAGTCTGTCACTTCTCCTGCCTGTGCAGTCCCCCCCTGACCTGCAATCACATACTCATCACTGAAGTTTTCGTCAAACTGATACCCTTGAATCAGTTGCTCAATTTCCGTGACTGCGTCATCATCCTTAATATAATCCTTGTAATTTACAGCGTACTCTCTACCATATAAAAACTGTCCTACGGGAGCTTCACCGTCAAATGTATAGGATTTTGCTTCCTCTGTCATATAACGTCCTTCATTGTCCATAAAATAATAATGAACCCTGATTTTCGTGTCGGCACTGTTAATTGTGTAATAAATGTAAAGGTGATTTGCCGTCTCATCGGAACTTAACAGCAGTTTATGACTCCATCCGTCTCTTGGCGTGTAACCGTTGACTGCCACCGCACTCTCTACTACAGACGACTGGGTGGACACATCTGTTAAACGAACTGTCCTTGCCGGTATCAGTTCTACTGCATCCTCCGGCGGCTCGGTGTCGCCGTAATCCACACCTAAATCTTTCACATAGTGAACATAATACGTGATATCCTCGCCTGCTCTGTCATAAATAAAGTAGATTTCCTTATTTGTGTCCAATATAAATCTCTGCATTGCACGTCTGGAGAGATATCCGGGAATTTCTTTGGCTGTCACCTTGATGGTATGACCGTATACCAGATTTTCTACCGTTTCCGATTTTTCTATCTGATAATATGTCTCTCCGTCAACCTCTACCTCTTCCATTCCTTCCAGTGCCGCCTCTTTATCTTTCGTCAGATAATATGCCGTATATTTTCCGCTGGAAGATATGTCCCAATCTGCGGTCAGTTCCAGATTGTCGTATAACTTTCTGGAATCCGTGAACATATACTGTCTGTTGTTACCTTTACTGTCCGTATATGTCCATCCTTTAAAATCATATCCATAATCATTTTCCGGTGTCAAACTTTCTTTGCCGAACACGGAAGTACCTGTTCCCTCCGGTATATTTCCTACCGTTACACGATAAGTTTCACCTTCTTCTCTGATATCGACCGTATAACCAAATTTTGTCAATTCATTGAAATCATTTTTTATTTTACCGTCCGGAACAATATATGTGATGGAGTATTTTGGTGCTTCCCACTGTGCATAAATGGTACGCGCGCTCATCACCTGACTTCTCCAATAGGTATCCGTAACCTGAACTGTTTCATTTAAATCTTCATACCATCCTTTGAATGTCCAGTCTTTATTTACTCCTAATGTTTCCAAAGGATATTTTAAAGGATTTTGCTCATTGTCCAGCCATTCCTGATACAAATCCCTTAAAGGCATTATATTTCCACCATTCTTAATAGACACATTTCCCTCATTGTCTATCCTAATTCCATACTTATTCAGAAACCGTGTCTTTTCTTCTGCCGTATACTGAGTCATCCTGTATTCACCGTCTACATTGTACAAAGTGATATCATGATATTCTCTGTCATAATAGAAATATAAATCAACCGGATTATTCTCATCTGTACTTCCATAATTTCCGTTATTTTGTGTGTCTTTATCCACTATACGGGTCATAAACTGATACCCCGGAAAACTGATTGCATTTTGATTTGCAAGTGTATTTGTGGAGTATACCTGAAAACTTGTTATCTCCGAATATTTTTTCCCATTATATTCGGAAAAATTACCGGTAACTTCTGCAGTTTGATCAATATTTTCCGTCATCATATGATATTGCCAGTACCTTGGCGGGTTACAGTAGGCAACCATATAATGCACCACATCCGGGTTATTAGCGTCGATAATCAATTCATCCGACATTTTTCCATAGGTTCCCAAAATATTTTTATTATCATGAGTGCTATAATATGCAGAATTATTCTGGGTTCCCCAGCTGATTACTTTCACACTGAATCCGAAACTGGTAACTGTTCCCGATTCCGGCCATTTATTATAAATATGTTCTTCATATTTTGCTTCTAAGTTATATACAAGATACTGCTGCCCGTTAATGGTTTGGATTTCCGTCACATCTTTGCCATCTATGATAATGGAAGGTTTCGTTGTGCTTATGTAAGTTCCTCTGCCCGTTCCCCATAAAGGACTCAGCGTTCCGTTTGTAGAATTGGACAAAGTATAGTCCGTTCCATCATACTTTGCCAAAACAAAGCAGATAGAATAAGTTTTTCGTGTAAAATAAACGTTAATGGTTGTTCTTCCCTCTCCGTCTGCAATCAATAATCGATCATTGTTTGCCAACGTCATTTCTTTATTATATTCAAAATAGTCTGTCTCAGAAGCCTTCACCACACTGTTTAAATTATCTTTGATGATACTGTCTAAACTTCCATTCTCCAAAGCCGTATAGAGATTCGTCCCGGTAAGTATGGTCGCCTCTTCATAATATCCCTTATTTACATACAAATCTACATTGTCTCCGGTTTTTATTCCCTCTAACCAATACACAATATGATAGGTAGTATCCGTTTCTTCCCAATCTGCCGTTGCATAAATATCCGCTCCCGGCATTGTCTGCGGCTTATCCGTATAAACACTGTCATCTACCGTATATTTAAAATTTCAACCTGTGAATGTATACCCGGCACGTTCCGGCTCTTCTCCATAAGTGATGGTCTGTCCATAAAGATACTGCTCCGGTTCATAATATGTTCCACCCATAGAATCACGATACAGCCAGTATATATTTCGATTGTAGTAAAGTTTTATAATACTTTTTCCCGTTCCTGAAACAGCATATAATTCCGCATCAGCGGCGGAAGCTTCTGTCAGTGTGAAATTTTCCTTTTTATCCACATACCCTAAGGCATTTAAATTAATTTCCGATACATTGGTGGTATATGTTTCTGTTTTATATTTTGTGTAAGTTTCCCCATCCAGATTCTGCTCATAATACTCTACCGTATACGGTGTATTCATAGGGAAATGATATGTAACCGGTATGGAAATAATGGAATTTCCGTTTTCATCAATTTGGGTATAATCTTCCAACATCTCAATTGTTTCTTCCGTCAATGTTCCTTCAAACTTATCCTCGGTATCTTTGTAAAACGATTTCAGGGCTTCATCAATTTTTCTGTCCGTTCCCGCTATAGCAGGTATATCAATACTAAAGGAATCATTGATTTCAAACGTATGGGACTCTGTCTGCGCTGCCGCCATTTCGTTTTCATCATCATATTTAAAATACAGGTTAATGACATAACAGGATTTCGGCTGATATCTGGCCACAAAATCCGTGTCTGCCATAACTGTCAATGTTGTATTTCCGTCCGTTTTTTTCCAGTCTCTAAATTTATATTCATCTCCCCGCTGTGAATCCGGTATGGCTACAGGTCCGTAAACCTCTCCTTCACCGCCGCCATCATAGTAAAGGTAAAACGACGCCCCTTCCTTACCTTGAAAGCTCTCTCCCAGCAAATTTTCCATTTCTTTTGTTGTGTACAAATGTGTACCTAAAGGAACATCCTGTAATATAGTCGTTTTTGTTCCTTCGTAATTCATAAAACTAACAGTAAACTTATCTTCCGTTTCAGCCGGCACACCAATGCCCAAAA
>CAJFUA010000033.1 GCA_904420085.1 uncultured Eubacterium sp.
AAGCGAAATCGAGCTGTCATGGCTTTAAGCAAGTAAAGGGAAGAGGGCGAGATATAGCGAAGCGAACTCGAGATGCCATGGCTTTATGAAAAGTAAAGTGTATTCATGAGGGTTTTATGTTATAATCTTTTTTATGAGTGATAAAGGATTATTTGATAAATTAATTGAATACAAAGAAAAAGGAAAATATCCTCTTCATATGCCGGGGCACAAGAGAGAGGAGAGACTGTTTGAACATAAGAGGGAATTTTTAAAGGATTTTGATCCTTACGAGATTGATATAACAGAAATAGACGGATTTGACAATCTTCATCATCCGAAAGGCATTATAAAGGCAGCCATGGATAATGCCGCAGATTTTTTTGGAACAGAGAAAACATGGTTTTTGGTAAATGGAAGCTCCTGTGGACTGCTGGCAGCCATTCACGCCGTAACGGATATCGGGGATTACATTGTAATAGGAAGAAATTGCCATAAAGCAGTGTATAATGCAGTAGAATTACGTAATTTAAGTGTGGATTATATTTATCCTCAGATAATTTCCGGATATGGTATTCATGGCGGTTATAAACCGGGAGATATTGAAGAAATATTAATTCGGGCAAAAATGCAGGGAAAAAAAGTGAAAACTGTGGTAATTACCAGTCCTACATATGAGGGGATTGTCTCTGATATTCAATCAATTGCGTCCATTGTACATAAATATGAAAGTATTTTGATTGTAGATGAGGCTCATGGTGCACATCTGGGCATTCACGAAAAAATGCCAAAATCTGCCTGTCAGCTGGGAGCGGATATTGTTATAGAAAGTGCCCATAAGACATTGCCGGCAATGACTCAGACTGCTTTTCTGCATTTGTGCAGTGACCGAGTGGCTTCCTTAAAAATTCAGCAATATCTTGCAGTCTATCAGACCAGCAGTCCGTCATATGTATTGATGGGAAGTATGGATAAATGTGTGAGAGAGTTACAGGAAAATGGAAAAGAAAGACTGGAGCAATTGTTAATAACACTGGAAAACTTTTATCAGAAAACAGGTAATTTAAAACATATCAAAGTTCCGGGAAAAGAACTGGCAGGAAAAAACGGTGTATTTGACTTTGATGTTTCTAAAGTGCTGATTTTTAGTAATTCCGGTGGGCTAAATGGCAAAGACTTAGAGAAAATTCTTAGGGAAAAATATGCGTTTGAGATAGAAATGGCATCAGCCGGATATGTGCTGGCAATGACAAGTCTGTGTGATGACATGAAACAGATTTTGAGACTGGCGGATGCATTGGAAGAAATAGATGCGGATATAGAGCAGTGTTTATGCAAGAAATCAAAAGATAGAGATAGAAGAAATCAGGACATAAAAGATTCGGATAAAAATAAGAAATTTAAGAAGGAATTTGCGAATCTGCCAGCAGACAGTTTAGCAGAAATGTCTATTTATGAAGCCATGAGAAAAAAAGCAGAGATGGTGGAGATTGAAAAAGCAGAAGGGAGAATTTCTGCCGGTTATGTTTATGTATATCCGCCGGAAATACCTTTGATTGTACCGGGAGAGGTAATTACAGGAAATGTAATTGACAGCCTTGTATGTTGTTACAAGATGGGGTTAAATATAAAAGGAATGGAGAATGAAAGTATCAGGGTGATTATATCATAAACCAGACAGGGGACAGGTTCTGATAATCAATGCAGATGGATAAAAATAATGGAGTGGAGTTTGTATGTCAAAGATTTTTTTTGTGCTAGGAAAGAGCTGTAGCGGTAAGGATACAATTTTTCAATATTTAAAGGAAAATAAGGCATTACAATTGAAAACAGTGGTAGGGTATACCACCAGACCCATGCGGGAAGGAGAGAAGGAAGGTGTAGAGTACCATTTTGTATCTCCCGAAAAACTACAGGAAATGAAAGAATCCGGCAAGGTGATTGAGTGTAGAGATTACAGTACGGTTCATGGAATCTGGAGTTATTTTACGGCAGATGACGGTCAGATTGATTTGGGAAAGGAAGATTATCTGTATATTGGAACACTGGAGTCATACAATGCCATGGTAAAATTTTATGGCAGGGATGTGGTTGTTCCTCTGTACATTGAAGTGGAAAATGGAGAACGGCTGGAACGGGCAGTAAAACGGGAGAGACAGCAGAAAGAACCAAAATATGCGGAACTTTGCAGACGCTTTTTGGCAGACGAAAAAGACTTTTCGCCGGAAAATATAGAAAAAGCGGGGATTATCAGACGATATAAAAATGATAATTTAAAACAGTGTATTGATGAAATCGTGGAAACAATTATGAAAGTATGATATTATGAAAGACATGGAATATCTGCTGTGGCGGATTTAAAAGAGGTTGATTATGGAGTCAGCAAGAATTTTAGGTCAAAATCATATTAGGAAACATTTTGAAAACGCTATTAAAATGGGAAAAATTTCTCATGCCTATATTATCAATGGCGAAGAAGGTACAGGAAAAATGAGACTGGCCGTGGAGTTTGCCAAGGCATTACAGTGTGTGGAAAATAATCCGGAGTTTTATAGAGACAACCATCTACAGTTTGATTTTGGCATGGAAGACACAAAAAAAGAGATAACAGGCAGAGCCTGTGGGGAATGCCGTTCCTGTAAACAGACGGATTCAAAAAATCAGCCGGATATTAAATATGTGACTTATGAAAAATCGGGAATCGGCGTGGATGAAATCAGAGAGCAGATTAATGATGATATCGAGATAAAGCCCTATAGCAGCAGGTACAAAATATATATCGTGGATGACAGCGAAAAGATGACGGTGCAGGCACAGAATGCCTTGTTAAAAACTATTGAGGAACCACCGGAGTATGCGATTATTATTTTGCTGACAACCAATGCAGATATGTTTCTTCCCACCATATTGTCAAGATGTGTGCTTTTAAATATCCGGCCGGTAAAAGAAGAGACGATAAAAAATCAACTGATGACGGAATATGGAATTAATAGTTATCAGGCAGGTGTAGCTGCAGTGTTTAGCGGAGGAAATCCGGGAAAAGCCGTAAAACTTGCCACATCAGAAGACTTTAAGGAATTAAAGAAGCATGTGACGGGAATGCTGATATCTCTGGAGCGGGGAGGAATGGATGTGATATCAAACTGCATCAAAGAGGCATCCTCTTATAAAAAGCAGATGACCGATTATTTCAGTCTGATGCGAAGCTGGTTCCGGGATGTGTTATTGTATAAGGTAACAAGAGATATGGACCGTCTGATATTTCAGGATGACTGTAAGTTAATAGAAGAGATGTCAGAAAAAATGGAATATTTCGATCTGAATATGATATTGAAGTCCATTGATTTTGCAGAGAACAGAATAAAGTCAAATGTCAATTTTGATGTGACGATGGAAGTTCTGCTGTTGACAATAAAAGAAAGGATAAAGAAATGATAAAAGTAATAGGTGTTAGATTCAGACAGGCAGGAAAGATTTATAATTTTGATTCTGCAGGATTGGATATAAAAAAAGGAGAGCATGTAATCGTTGAGACAGCAAGAGGTGTGGAGTACGGCTACGTGGTCGAGGGAGTAAAAGAAGTAGGTGAGGACGAGATTGTCACACCTTTAAAACCGGTGATGAGAATCGCAACACCGGAGGATGATAAAAAAGCCCAGGACAATGTGGAAAAAGAAAAGAAAGCGTTTAAGATATGTAAAGAAAAGATAGCAAAACATGGTCTTGAGATGAAATTAATTGATACTGAATATACTTTTGATAATAATAAAGTGTTGTTTTATTTTACGGCGGATGGAAGAATTGACTTTAGGGAATTGGTAAAAGATTTAGCGTCCGTATTTAAAACAAGAATTGAATTACGGCAGGTGGGCGTTCGGGATGAGACGAAAATGCTAGGGGGAATCGGCGTATGTGGCAGACCCTTGTGTTGCAATACATACCTGTCAGAATTTATTCCGGTATCCATTAAAATGGCGAAAGAGCAAAACTTATCTTTGAATCCTACAAAAATTTCCGGCATCTGCGGACGGCTGATGTGCTGTTTAAAAAATGAGCAGGAGGCCTATGAGCATCTGAATTCCAATCTACCGGATGTGGGAGAGACAGTGAAAACTTTCGACGGATTCAAGGGTGAAGTTGTCAGTGTAAATGTTCTCAGGCAGAAGGTAAAGATTGTCATTGAGCAGAATGACGAAAGGGAAGTAAAAGAATACGCCATCAAAGAGTTGAAATTCAAACCAAAGAAAAAGAAGTTTGATCTGGCGGCAGAAGAGTTGAAAGAATTGAAAAATCTGGAAGACTCGGAGGGTTCAAAGATCGACTGATGCGGTTGGAATGAAGAACAGAAAAGGAAATAAAAGGTGGAAGTAGAATTAAAAAAAGGGGAACGTGTAGACTGTCTGGAACGCAAAAACTATAAAATTATTCAGGATAAGGACAGGTTCTGTTTTGGAATGGACGCAATCCTTTTGTCGGGATTTGCACAGGTAAAAGAAGGAGAGCAGATGCTGGATTTGGGAACCGGAACCGGGATTCTGCCAATCCTTTTGGAGGCAAAGACAAAAGGACGGCATTTTACGGGACTGGAGATTCAGGAAGAAAGCGCAGAGATGGCAGGAAGAAGCGTTCAGTTGAATCATTTAGAAGAAAAAATAGATATTGTAACAGGTGACATAAAAGAGGCTTCGAAGATTTTTGGCGGAGCCACTTTTGACGTTGTGACCTGCAATCCTCCTTATATGACGGAGCATCACGGACTTACCAGCCTTGAGGAGCCGAAGGCCATTGCCCGTCATGAGATAAAATGTACATTGGAGGATGTCATCCGGGAGACTTCCAAAGTATTAAGACCCGGCGGTAGATTTTATATGGTACACAGACCAAGACGACTGGCGGAAATCATTCACTTGATGCGAGAGTACAAAATTGAACCGAAGCGGTTGAGGATGGTACATCCTTTTCAGGACAAAGAGGCAAATATCCTTTTAATTGAAGGACTTCGCGGCGGAGGAACCATGATGAAGGTGGAAGCACCGCTGGTTGTTTATGAGTCTCAGGGTGTATACACGGAAGAAGTATTGAGAATCTATGGAAAGATTTAGGGAATAAGGTTGAAAAAGAGTTCGGCATAAATTGTTTTGGCAGATAAAAACAATAGGAGGAACAATGGCAGGAAAATTATATTTGTGCGCAACACCAATAGGGAATCTGGAAGATATTACCTACAGGGTTGTAAGAACATTAAAAGAAGTAGACTTAATTGGGGCGGAAGATACGAGAAACAGCATAAAACTGTTAAATCATTTTGATATAAAAACACCGATGACCAGCTATCATGAGTTTAATAAATATGATAAGGCAAAGGTGCTGGTAGAGGAAATGCTGAATGGTAAAAATATTGCGTTAATTACGGATGCGGGAACTCCGGGAATTTCCGACCCGGGGGAAGAACTGGTAAGACAGAGTCTGGAAGCCGGAGTGGAAGTGACTTCATTGCCGGGGGCTGCAGCTTGTATCACGGCGCTTACCATGTCAGGGCAGAAAACCAGAAGATTTGTATTTGAAGCCTTTCTGCCAAAAGAGAAAAAAGAAAAAGCAAAAGTTTTGGAACAGCTTCAGAATGAAACAAGGACAATTGTTATCTATGAGGCTCCCCACAGACTGATAAAAACATTAAAGGAGTTGGAAGAAGTGTTGGGGGACAGAGAACTGACCATATGCAGGGAACTGACGAAGCGATATGAGGAGGCCATACAGACCACTTTAAAAGAAGCGGTAAAATATTATGAAACCAGAGAGCCGAAGGGCGAGTTCGTGTTGGTTATTGCAGGAAAACCGGAGGAGGAAATCGAGGAAGAAAAAAGAAAACAGTGGGAGAATATGAGTGTGCAGGAGCATGTAGACCATTATATCCGTTTGGGAAACGATAAAAAAGAGGCAATGAAACTGACGGCGAAAGACAGAGGTGTGTCCAAAAGAGAAATTTATAATCAGTTGCTATCATGACGGGATAGAAGAAAATTTTTACTATATAAAAAGGGAAGTATACGACAACATAAGTTGGAATATACTTCCCTTCTTTGTAGCAAAAACCCGGCAGGTGATATTGTGTCTGCACAAAATGTTACGGGGTTTTGCCACACAATGAATTCAATTGATAACTAGTAAATATTACTGACAGATGTAATTGCTAAGTGATTCAGCAATCATATCGCCATGATGCTGTGAGTGTATATTTAGTTTTAACGGCTTTGATAAATCCAGGGCAAAAATACCCATAATTGATTTTGCATCAACTAAGTTGCGACCTGATACAAGGTCAAAGTCATTTTCGTACTTGTTTATGTCCTTTACGAAGGACTTTACTTTTTCAATTGAATTCAAGTTTACTGTAACGGTTTTCATATGAATTACCTCCTTAAGTTGAAAATGTTACTACTTGAATGGGATATGTTTCATCCTTCATTCGGGTTCATATTATATCGAATGGTAAATTAAGTCAAGAAAATAACAGGGGGAAAAAGTAACAAAGATTTTCAGAAGATGAAAAGAAGTATGGGCAGAATTATCTCCTGATTTTGGAAGAAATGACAGAATTAGTCAATGTGTTATATAAACAGAGCTCAGATGTTTTGGATATGTGAAAAAGTACCAAAAAATTGAAGAAAAACAATCAAGAAAAAAAGAGAATAGGACAAAACAATAAAAAATAAGATGTAATAAATAAAAGGTGTGGAGCAGGTATGCTGAATTATATTTGGGCGGTTATGATTGTGGTAGGGGTTATATATGGAGTTTTTACCGGGAATATAGAGCAGGTAGGAGACGGGGCAATCGAATCAGCAGAGGAAGCGGTCAAGCTGTGCATTACAATGCTTGGAATCATGAGCATGTGGATGGGATTTATGGGGGTGGCGGAAAAAAGTGGTCTGGTGGCAAAGGCAGAGAAAATGTTAGAACCGGTTATTCACTGGCTGTTTCCGGCACTTCCGAAAGACCATAAGGCCAGAGCCCATATTATAACGAATATCATTGCAAATATATTGGGGTTGGGCTGGGCGGCAACGCCGGCAGGATTAAAAGCAATGGAGGAATTGGCAAAAGACCCGATTCCTCAAAAAGGAAAGATTCTGCCGGGCCACATTTCTACCAATGAAATGTGTACGTTTCTTGTACTTAATATATCCTCCCTGCAATTAATACCGGTCAACATGATTGCTTATCGGAGTCAGTATGGCTCTGCCAGTCCGGCGTCCATTGTGGCTCCGGCGATTCTGGCAACCACAATCAGTACGCTGGTGGGGGTAATTTTCTGTAAAATTATGTGTAAATATACGTTGAAGTAATTTGACATGTATAGGGTGCTGTTATAAAATAAGGATGTCAATTTGATAAAACAGGTTGTGGTCCGGAATCGTCGCTTAACAGATGACGGTTGCCGGTTTAAGGGAAGTCCGGTGTGAATCCGGCACAGTCTTTCTCTACTGTATGAGGGACGAACGAAGCATTCTGCCACGGAAGAGATTCTGGAAGGCGCTTTTAGTAGGAGGAACTTAAGTCAGGATACGTCAACACAACGAACCGGAAAACGCAAGCAAGGCGAGAAGGAGGAGAAAATGAACAGATTAACAAAGAGACTTTTGTCAGTGGTTATGGCGCTGGCAATGATTTTATCAACAATGACAGTTACCTTTGCACAGGGAACAGATACCATTCAGGTGACAATGACCATTGAACGCCTGACAATCGGTCAGGGCTTTTTGGTGGAACCGGTAACGGTAGAAGTGAATGAAGGAGCATCTGTACAGGATGTACTGGAGAAAGTGGCAGCAGAGAAGAATCTTACGCTGGATATGCCGGGTGGATATTTGAATGCCATCAGTTATGCAGATACAGGCGTGATAAATATTCCACAGTCCATTCAGGATATGCCGTCCATTGATGTGGATTACGGAGAATATGGTAAATATCATTACGATGCACCGACAAATTCAAGTAGCAATGCTTTATTTGAGGACAACCAGAAGTTAGGAACCGGATCTTATGGTGAATTGGCAGGATGGATGTACAGTCTGAATAACAGCGAATCAATTAATGGAATGGATGCGCAGCCGGTAAACGACGGTGATGTGGTAAGAGTTCAGTTCAGCGTATATGCCGCAGGTGCGGATCTTGGTTTTACAAGCTGGTATGACAATATAGAAAGTGCAAAATTAGCCAACAAAGATGAACTGATTAAGATAGTGGCAGGTGTGGATGCAGAAGGCGCCTACAAAGATGCCAGAGCAGAAGCAGTGGAAGTATTGGAAAATTATGATGCAACACAGGAAGAAGTGGACGATGCTTTAGCAAAATTGGGTTATGAGGAACCGACCACAGAGCAGGAGACTACGGAAGCACCGACAACAGAGGAAGTTACCACGACAGCGCCGACCACTCCGGAAACAACTACATTTACAAAAGTTGGCAAAGTAAAAATAAAGAAATTAACAAATGTAAAGAAATACAGAGTAAAAATTAAAATTAACAAAGTAAGTAAGGCAAAAGGCTATCAATACAGATACGCCACCAATAAAAAATTTAAAAAGAGTAAAGTTAAGATAACGACAAAAAGAACATTTACAACAAAGAGACTGTCCAAAGGGGTCAGATGTTACGTAAAAGTTCGAGCTTACGTAAAAAACGGAAAAATGAGAGTTTTTGGTAAGTGGAGCAATGTAAAATCAGTGAAAGTCAAAAAATAATTTTAATAGGCAGGGGAGTTTACCCTTGCCTATTCTTTCATGGCATAGAAATGATTCATACTATGAAAAAATGTCAGGAGGGAACATATGACAAGATTTGGACAGAGCATAGGAAAATACCTGTTTTTGCCAGGTGTTCTCTTTGTGTGCCTGATTATATTTATAACACCCATTCAGGGAAAGACAATTTTAACGAAAAATCAGACCACAGAGTATATGGATAAAATATCAGAATACGAGATGAAAAACGTCACAAATCCTACCTATGGAAGTACGGGGGGAGAATGGCTGATCATGGGACTTGCCCGGTATGGAACATTGACGGAAAGTTATTGTGCCCGATACCTGGAGAATCTGAAAGAGGAAGTAGAAAGCCGGAAAGGAATACTGTCAGAAACCAAGTACACGGAATATGCCAGAGTGGTACTGGCGCTCACATCAATCAATGAAACTCCGGAAAATTTTGCAGGCTACAATCTGTTAAAACCGCTGTCAGAGTTGGATCATGTTTTGAAATCCGGATTAAACGGTGCAGTTTTTTCGCTGCTGGCATTCGATTGTGGAAATTATGACATACCGGATGCGAAAAACGATTATACCGGAAGAAAATCCACCCGAGAAAAATTGATTTCTGTATTATTAACTGCACAGTTGGAAGACGGGGGATGGGCAAATATGGGAAGCAGGTCGGATGTGGATATGACCGCCATGGTATTGCAGGCATTAGGAAAATACCGGAAACAGGATGAAGTAAAGACAGCAGTAAATCGGGGTATTCAATATTTGTCAGCAAAGCAGAATGGCAGTGGAGCATTTTCCAGTTCAGGAGTTGAAAATTGCGAAAGTACGGCACAGGTACTTACGGCAATGACAGTGCTGGGAATCCATGTTTCTGATGACAGATTTGTAAAAAATGGGAATACGGTGTTAGATGGTCTGCTGAAATATTACAAGGATGGCGGATTTAAACATACGGCAAACAGTTTTGTCAATCAGATGGCAACGGAGCAGGCTATGTATGCCCTCACGGCATATTACAGAAGCCTGACAGAAGAAAATGGCCTTTATGAAATGGCAGACAACAATTCATACAAAGATACGGACAGTGCGAAGAAATCTACCACCGGTAAAAGCAGTCGGAAAAGCAGCAAAATGAATAAAAAGCAGCAGAAAAAAGAAACGCAGGCAACATCACAGACAGATAAAAAGAAAAGCGCCTTGGAAACAAGGGCGGCAGAAACTGTGACGGCGCAGGGCAATGATACAGTAACAAAGCAGAAAAATCAAAGCAGCAGAAAAGAAAAGGGAACTCAGCAGACAAGCGGAAACAGAACTGAGATGGAAAGTACAGGGGAATCCACGAGTGCCGCTGAGGAAGTCAAAGAGGAACGAAAGAAAGAGGAAAATCATAGGAATTATGGAGGAATAGGAATCGGGCTGGCAGTAATTGTTTTGGCAGGGGCTGGTATTTTCTTAAAAAAGAAAAATAAACTGTTTATCATGCTGATCGCCGTATGCATTTTCTTTGGCGGATGTGGGAGTGATATGGCAAAGGACAGCGCCGGAACCTGTACTATTCTGGTGAAGTGTTCCTCGATTTATAATAATTTAGAAAAATTGGACAAGGGGTTGAAAGAACATATCCCAAAGGATGGAATCATTTTAAAGGAGCAGGAAGTTTCTTTTGAGAAAGATGACAGTGTATATGATGTGCTTGCAAGGGAATTAAAAAAGAACCGGATACTTATGGAAGCTTCTTTTACGGCAAACAGCGCCTATATAGAGGGAATAGATAATATCTATGAGTTTTCCTGTGGGGAATTGTCCGGTTGGATGTACAGTGTAAATGGAGAATATGCGCAGGTAAGCTGTAGTGATTATAAGGTAAAAGACGGAGATAAAATACAGTGGAGTTACACCTGTGATTTAGGTGAAGATATTAAAGCAAAGGCGGGAGGCGAACAGTGAAAGATGAATTTGCAAGGTTTCATCCAATGGTAAATTTTATATTTTATGCGGTGGTTTTGGGAATTACCATGTTTCAGATGCAGATAGGTCTGGTGTTGATATCTGTATGTTCGGCGTTGGTTTATTACTTCTGTTTGAAAGGAATGGAAGGGATGCCATATTTGTTTGTAATCGGTTGTATTTTCCTTTTATCTTCCCTGATTAACCCGCTGTTTTCCCATAAGGGGGCAACCTTATTGTTTTATCTGTTTACGGGGAATCCGGTCACGCTGGAATCCATTGTTTACGGAATCGTGTCGGCGGCAATTATCAGTGGAATGCTGCTGTGGTTTTCTACCTTTCATCAGATCATGGGAATGGAGCGGATGCTGGGCGCCGTGGGAAAGGCTTTTCCCCATATCGCCCTTTTAATTACGATGATTTTACGGTTTATACCCAAATATACAAAGCATCAGAGAGAAGTGGCAGTAATCAATAAAACGGACGGTTCATCATGGAAAGACAGAATCAGACAGGGCAGTAAAACATTTTCCATTACCGCCACATGGGCATTGGAAAATTCTGTTTACACTGCAGACTCCATGAAAGCCAGGGGCTTTGGAGCAGCAAAAAGAACCGGGTACAGCAATTATAAAATAGAAGGCAGGGATGTTCTGGCAATTCTTTGGATTGTGGCTCTAGCAGCAGGCGTGCTTTGGATGCTGCGGAGGGAATGCCTGTTTACCTATTATTATCCGTATATTGTTTACAAAGAGAGCATACCTGCATATGTATTGTATACATTGCTATGTATGACGCCGGTTGGGATTCATGTAGGAGAAGAAATAAGATGGCACAGATTGAAATCAAAGATTTAAGTTTTAAATATCGATTGGCAGACAAGGAAAGTCTGAAGGAAGTTTCCCTTACCGTGGAGCAGGGGCAGTTTGTTGTGGTGTGCGGGAAATCGGGCTGTGGAAAGACCACATTGCTCCGTTGCTTAAAACCCAATATCCGTCCGGCAGGAGAGATGACAGGAACATTTCTTTATGAAGGAAAAAGAATAGAAACATTGTCAGACAGAGAGCAGGCAACGGAAATCGGATATGTGATGCAAAATCCCGAACATCAGATTGTGACGGACAAAGTGTGGCATGAGATGGCTTTCGGATTGGAAAATCTGGGAGAGAAAACAGAAACTATTCGGGCAAAGGTGGCAGAAATTGCAGAGTATTTTGATATAACCGGCTGGTATCATCAGGATACGGACAGTTTATCTGGGGGACAGAAGCAGTTGTTGAATCTGGCCGCTATCATGGTGATGAACCCTAAGGTACTGGTGCTGGATGAGCCGACTGCCCAGTTGGATCCCATTGCGTCAGAGCGATTCTTAGATATATTAAAGAAAATCAATGAGGATTTTGGTATTACGGTTATTCTGTCGGAGCATCGGTTAAATTATGTACTGCAGAAAGCAGATAAAGTGCTGATACTTCATGAGGGAGGCGTTCGGGCATTGGGAGATGCAGAGGAAGTGGTAAGAGAAGGTCTGACGATGGATATTGAACCGCTGATGCCTGTGCCCGGCAGGATTTTTCATGCCGCAAAGGGGCAGGGAAAAGTTCCGATTTCTATTTTGGAAGGAAGAAAATGGATAGAAAAAAACATAAACCTGAAGAACTGTATGGAAGAAAATGGGTCATCTGTCAATGAGAAAGACAGGTCTGACCAATGGGGAATTGTCTGTAAAAATTTATGGTTCCGTTATGAAAAGAATGGAGAAGATATTATAAAAGGGCTGAATCTGAAAGTAAAGAAAGGCCAGATATTCGCCATTCTCGGTGGAAACGGAACAGGAAAGACAACGACGATTTTGCTTTTGGCAGGCATTTTAAAAGCCTATCGTGGAAAAGTAAACACGTTCGGAAAGACGGCAGTCCTGCCCCAAAACGTACAGACATTGTTTGAGAACGAAACGCTGGCAGAGGAAATAGGAAATGTGTCGGATGAGATTATGGAGCAAATGGGGCTGAAGGAATTGTTGGAGATGCACCCTTATGATTTAAGCGGGGGAGAGCAGCAGAAAGCAGGACTGGCAAAAATCATTGCAAAAGAGCCGGATATTTTATTGTTGGATGAACCGACGAAAGGTATTGACAATTTGTTTAAAGAAGAATTAGGTAATTTTCTCAGACAGTTGACAGAGAAGGGAAAGACCATTATTCTCGTCAGTCACGATTTGGATTTTTGCGGGGAGTATGCAGACCGGTGCGGACTTTTTGCCGATGGAATGCTGATATCGGAAAATAATGCAAGAGAGTTTTTTACCCATAACAGATTTTATACCACCACCGTGGCAAAAATGACAAAAGGTATCATAGAAGATGCGTACAGGCGGGAGGATTTATTATGTTAAGACAGTATTATCTGATTGCCATAGTGATGATATTTTTGGCAGTTCTGTTTTTTCTATGGTCTTTTGAAAAAAGGAAACCGCAGACAAGAGAGATTGTCATGCTGGCAGTGCTGACAGCCATGGCAATTGTGGGTCGGCTGATATTTTTTATGACACCTCAGTTTAAACCATGCGCGGCAGTGATTATTATTACGGCAGTCATGCTTGGCAAAGAAGCCGGATTTTTGTGTGGCTGTCTTACGGCTTTTATCTCTGATTTCTTTTTTGGGCAGGGACCGTGGACGCCCTGGCAGATGTTTGCCTTCGGAATAATCGGTCTGGTGTCGGCATTAATTTTCAGTGGTGCGGGAAAAAGGCTGATAGAAAACCGCCTGTTTATAAGTGTGTACGGTTTTTTCATTACATTTGTGCTTTACGGAATGATTATGGACACGGCAACGGTACTTATGTATACCGATACACCTACGTTCGGAGCATTTCTGGCAGCTTATACCGGTGGAATTGTATTTAACCTGATTCACGGACTGTCCACCTTTGTATTTTTATTTGTTTTATCACAAACAATGTTTAAAAAAATCAAAAGAATAAAAGTGAAATTTAATATGTTTCATTAAGCTGCAATTATAAATAATTTTAATTAAGGGAAAGCCGAATAAAATTAAGATAAAGCCGAACAAAATCAGTTGAATTTGTCGAAATAAGGTGTTATTATGTATCGGGCTGTAAAAGGGACACTGCCTTCTTGCGCAAATCCGGGGTAACAGGGCAGGTACTATTACATAAAATAGCAGTACAGCCGAAGACATAGAAAGAAGGACAAAAAATTATGGAAAAATATGGGTATTTGTGGCAGTTAGCATTAATTTTAGCCAGCACAAAATTGTTTGGTCTGGTAACCAAAAGATTTAAGATGCCACAGGTGGTTGGCGCACTTTTAGCAGGACTGATTTTAGGACCGGCGGTTTTAGGAAATATATTGTCAGGAGTTACGATTGGCGGCTTTCCGCTGGTAGACCTGACGCTCTATGAGACTTCATTTATCAGTCATCTGGCAGAAATCGGTGTCATCGTGCTGATGTTCTGCGCAGGTCTTGAAACCGATATCAACGAATTAAAGAAATGCGGTCTGGCATCGTTTATTATTGCCGTATCCGGTGTGATTGTGCCATTAATAGGCGGTGGAATCTTTACTTACTGGTTTTTAAAGGAAGGCTGGATTGCTCCGGCAGATTCATCTTCTATTTTCATGCAGGCAGTATTTGTAGGCGTCATACTTACAGCCACATCCGTCAGCATCACGGTTGAGACATTGCAGGAAATGGGAAAATTAAAGACTGCGTCCGGCAATGCCATTTTAGGAGCGGCGATTATCGATGACATCTTAGGAATTGTGGCACTTACTATTGTTATCAGTCTTGGCGGAACGCCTTCTAAAGGAGCAGAGAGTGAGCCTCTTGGAATGGTTCTCTTAAAGATTGCACTGTTCTTTGTGTTTGTTGCAGTCTTTGGTTTTATTATATATAAACTATATAAAAAGTGGTGTGAATATGACGGCAAGGGAAAACACAGACATGCTATTATGGCATTTGTTATCTGTCTGCTGATGTCCTTTGCGGCGGAAAGTTTTTTTGGCGTGGCAGATATTACCGGAGCATTCTTTGCCGGAGTAATTATTTCCATGACACAGAAAGATCAGTTTATTGCATCCAAGTTTGATGTAGTTGCCTATATGCTGTTAAGCCCGATTTTCTTCGCAAGCATCGGACTGAAAGTAGACGGGGAAGCGGTAATGCAGATGGGATTTCTTGTGGCGGTTTATGCTGTGGGTCTGACCATTGTTGCAATTCTGACAAAAATAATTGGCTGTGGATTTGGAGCCAAAGCATGTAAATATAAGAATTATCAGTGTCTGCGTATCGGTGTGGGAATGGTATCCCGTGGCGAGGTTGCACTGATTGTGGCAAATAAAGGAATTGAAGCAAATCTGATGAGTTCGGAGATTGTGGCGCCGGTGATTATTGTTGTAATCGTGACTACCATACTGACTCCGATTATCTTAAAACCGGTATTTGCACGGAAGGGCGCTAACGGCGTGGATGTGCCGAAGGAAAGCAAACTGGTAGCCAATTATGAAGAAAGAGCAGAATATAATAGGTATAAACCGAAAAATAATTAAAGTATCGTAATATAAGGGATACATGAACAAGTCGTTTTTATGGGATTTGTAAAAAAGAGAGTTCAAAGGGCAATGTCATAAGTTAAGAGTATAAATTTATGGCATTGTCAAAGCGGACTCTCTTTTTTTGCGGCGATAATAAAGCAAAATGTAAAATTGCTGTATCTTCCGCTCACCGGGAAATTTCAAAGTCTTTACATGTACAACTGCCTCAGAATGACAAGAATTATATGTAAATCACTTTTGTTAAAAATTTTACCTTCATCCTATGTGTCATAGCTTCATTTTTTATACCATATATTGATAGTAGCGATAATATAAGGAAGTAAGAAATGTCAATATTTGTAACCATATCATCTTTTATCATACCGGGAATTATGATGTTTATTGTCATATATGGAGTGGTGAAAAAGCGGAATGTTTATGATGATTTTGTGGAGGGGGCCACAGGTGGATTAAAAACAGTCATTAAAGTTATGCCCACATTAATCGGTCTCATGGTGGCAGTAGGCGTTCTCAGAGAGTCGGGCTTTATGGATTTTCTGGGAGATGTGGCAGGAAAAATTACGGAACCGATAGGATTTCCGGGAGAATTAATGCCGGTAACCATCGTCAAAATTTTTTCCTCATCGGCAGCTACGGGTATGGTGTTGGACATTTTTAAATCCTATGGGCCGGATTCTTATTTGGGGAAAATCACTTCCCTCATGATGAGTTGTACGGAAACCATATTTTATACCATGTCCGTCTATTATCTCACTGCGAAAGTGACGAAAACCAGATGGACCCTGTCTGGTGCAATTTTGGCCACAATCGGCGGAACAATTGCCAGTGTAATACTTGCAAATTTCATTTAAATACTATATATTTTGAATAGAAGCAGATGCGGAAAAATGAAAAAGCAGAGATACCAGGAGGAGCAATATGATATATACCGTTACGTTTAACCCATCCATTGATTACATCGTTACCGTAAAAGATTTTAAATTGGGACTGGTAAACAGAACTTGCGAGGAACTGATGTTTCCGGGAGGAAAGGGCATCAATGTATCCATGGTGCTTAGTAATCTGGGATTTGAAAACACGGCGTTGGGATTTTTAGCCGGGTTTACCGGAGAAAATGTTCAGAAAATGCTGGAAAGCAATGGGGTCAATGCGGATTTTATTCAGGTAAAAGAGGGAACCACCAGAATTAATGTAAAAATTCGCGCCCGGGAAGAAAGCGAAATAAACGGAATGGGACCAGCTATTCAAAAGGAGAATATTGACGAACTGTATGCAAAACTTGATAAATTGCAGGACGGCGACATATTGGTTTTGGCTGGAAGTATTCCAAGCGTTATGCCGGAAACCATGTACAGCGATATTATGGAGTATTTAAAGAAAAAGGATATTAAGATCGTGGTGGATGCCACAAAGGATCTGCTGTTAAATGTGTTGAAATACAGACCTTTCTTCGTCAAACCCAACAATCATGAACTGGGAGAGATTTACGGAGTGGAGTTAAAGACCAGAGAGGAAGTCGTTCCTTATGCTAAGAAAATGCAGCAGCAGGGGGCAAGAAATGTGCTTGTTTCCATGGCGGGAGAAGGCGCTGTGCTGGTGGCGGAAGACGGACAGGTTTATAAAAGTCCGTCTCCAAAAGGAAAGGTAAAAAATTCCGTAGGCGCCGGGGATTCCATGGTGGCAGGATTTATCGCCGGTTATCTGGAGAACGGAACATATAAAGAGGCGTTCAGAAAAGGGCTGCTGACCGGAAGCGCCAGTGCTTTTAGTGACAATCTGGCTACCAGAGAAGAAGTGGAGACGTTAGGAAAAGGGTTTCAGTTAGATGAAAGCAGATAGTGAAATAGGCGGAACATAAAGCGTTCCGCCTACTTTTTTAATCCTTTATATTCTTCTCGTAGAAATAGCAAATCCATTTCTCCACCACATCAAAGGATGTGGGACCTACAGACAGAAATGCTTTATGAAAATCTTTTAAATGAAAGTCGGGTCCGTATTTTTTTAACATTTTATTTTTCAAATCAACAATCTCCAAATAACCTACATAATATTGCAGATAATTGGCAGGCTCCTCCACCACGGCTTCAAAAATGGAATTACATACACTTTCATCTTCGATGCTATAGTTAGATAAAAACTTTATGGTTTCTTTTCTGCTCCATCCCTCGTAATTGACACCGATATCACATAAGGAATATAGCGCCAGAGAATAAGAGGAATTGCAGGCGTAAGCATTGGCAAGCTGGGTATCGTCATAAGCGTATTGGTAGGACAGCAGCTCGGTGTATGTGGCCCATCCCTCAGAATAACCGCCAAAGTTTAGCAGGTGCCTGATGGGAAGCGGATTGGTTTTTGAAAAATAGTCGGACTGAAACATATGTCCCGGGATGCCCTCGTGAGCCAGTGTGGTAAAAAGGCTCTGACTGGCATTGGGAGAGGCATTATTGATATAAATGGTGTTTTTGCTGTCGCTGTCAATAGGGGGAGACATATAAAATGCCGGGCTTAAATGATTTTCCAGACTTTTATCTACATATTTTATTGTAAATGTGTAATCATCATCAACCGGAAAATCCTTTGCGGCTTTTTTGCTTAGCTGTTTTAAAATTTCTTCCGGTTTCAAGGTTGTCTGTTCCACGGTGGAGAACTTTTTCTCTAATTCCGGAGACACGTTTAATAGAGAGTACATGGTACGCACATCCTTGGCAAGCTGGGTCTGAATCATCGCCTTCTGCTCCAAAATATTTCGGGAACTGCCGGTGTAGGAACGTACCAGATATTCATAATAAGATTTTCCGTTTTTTAATTTGCACAGTCCCTCTTCATTTTTGCAATATCCTTTTTCCTTCAAATCAGATAAGGTGGAAATAATCTGCCGGTATCCGGGAATCACACTGTTTTGTAATGCCTCCTGATTTTTTTGTACATAGTCCTTTTTTTTCTGAGAAGACAAAAATTTCAAGTCGGAGATGCGGTTGTAAAAGGAAGTGTACAGCAGATTCTCTTTTATATTCTTTTCATTTATAAAATCTTTGCACTGGGCAATAATTTTATCACAGCAGAAAGAGCTGATAAAACTGTCGTTTTTTGCCTTGGTTACTTGAAACTCACAGATTTGGGAAAAATAATCTTTTACCTGAGATAAAAGAGTCAAATAGTGTTCAATGTCTGTCTGACTGTTAAAGGCATATTCCGACAGCAGGACAGGAAACTGTGCCTGCAGTCCGGTAGTGGGGCTTAACACCTGCGAACAGAGACAAAGGTCCCCGAAATCCAGTTGGGAGGTGAAGGAGCTGATAAGTGTATCGTATGCCAGCTGCTGGTTGGGGTACAGTTCCTTATAGTTCAGGGATTTTAAATAATTAATTTGGTTTATGTAATATTTCTGGCTTTCTTTCATAGATTTATGACTGTACTCGCCAAGAGTGGGAGAAGACATATCAATATTCCAGTCTTCCGGATGTTCCAGATAAAAATGCATACTTAACCAGTCGGAGGAAAGCTGCCAGGAGAACAGTTCATTGGTATAGCTGTCAAAAGTATACTGGGTATTGTTTTCATAAGTTCTGGCAGTTGGGGTGTCTTTGGACGGCAGAAGAAGCAGACCAACCGACACGGCAAAAATGAGAAACAGGGAAACAAAAAGCAGTATTTTTTTATTAATTTTTGAAAAAAAAGAAAAAAGTTTCATTGGAAAACTCCAAAAGTTCATTAGTATAAAATATAATAAAAATACCAAATGTATGATATTTTCTTAAAATATGTTACAATAAATAAGATAGAGATCCGTGAAAAATAAAACAAAATGACATTGGGAGGTAAGCATGGGAGTATTGATGTTAGAGCCGGTTTTCAAGGAGGCCATCTGGGGAGGAAAACTTTTGCAGAATTTCGGATATGAGGAGGCAGGAGACAAAGCCGGGGAGTGCTGGGGAATCAGTGCCCACAGCAGTGGAGACTGCACCATAAAAAATGGTGAATATAAAGGGAAAACCTTGTCATGGTGCTATCAGAATCATAGAGAACTGTTTGGAAACATGAAAGAAGAGGTGTTTCCATTATTGGTAAAAATCATCGGTGCAGAAGATGATTTAAGCATACAGGTTCATCCGGATGACCAATATGCGGCGGTTAATGAAAACGGGGCATTGGGGAAAACGGAATGCTGGTATATTCTGGATTGCAAAGAAGATGCAACCATTGTCATCGGACATCATGCAAAGGACAAACAGGAACTTGAGGAAATGATTCGGGAAAAAAGATGGAAAGAGCTGATTCGGGAAATTCCGATTCAAAAAGGAGATTTCTTTCAGATTAATCCAGGCTGTCTCCATGCAATCAAGGGTGGAACGTTACTGATTGAAACCCAGCAGAGCAGTGATGTGACCTACCGGGTATATGATTATGACAGAATGCAGAATGGAAAACCGAGAGAACTTCATATTCAGCAGAGCATTGACTGTATTACAGCGCCTCATCAGGATTATCAGGAAGAAAGAGTAATTCGGCACAAGCAGGGACTGACCGTTGAACGGCTGGTAAAATGTCCGTTTTATACTTTAGAGAAATGGGAAATGGACGGGACATATCATTTTCAGATGGAAAGACCTTTTGTAAATGTTACGGTAATAGAAGGACAGGGGAACGTGGGAGATATCCCACTGAAAAAAGGAGACCATTTTATTATTCCATCCACAGAAAAGGAATGTGATTTCCAAGGGGAAATGACGTTAATGGTATCCTATTGTGAGAAATAAAAGAAGGCAGGAAAAATATGTTATCGGAGAGAGGAATTCAAATCATTGAAAAGTTAATAGAAAACAACCGCACTCCAATTACTTCAAAAACACTGGCATTTTATATGGGCGTATCAGAGAGAAGTGTAAAAACATACATGAAAGAAGTCTCAGATTTTTGCAGAGAGCACGGGATGATACTGGAAAGAAAGCCGGGAATCGGATTTGTGGCAGACTTTACAGACGACCAGATTGAGAAAGTAAACGATTTTAAACGGGATCAGAAAATTGTCATGTCCAAAAAACAGCGGATGAGTTACATTATGTATATTCTTCTCAGCGGCTGGGACACTTACACATTGTCTTTATTTTCTGAAGAACTGAATGTCAGTAAAAAAATGATCGGCGATGATATTAATGCCATATCAAAAGAGCTGAAAAAATACGGGATTAAGATAAACAGAGTGGCAGGCCACGGTGTATTTATTACAGGGGACGAGTTTTCCATCAGGAAAGCCATGAGAAGCTGCTGCAGTTATGCCATTGGAAGTAAGGAAATCCGAAAAACATATGATTATCGGATGAGTGCCGCCGAGGCAGAACTGTGGATTAACAATTTCGGACAGGATAATTTTGAAAAAGCCATTGAAGTCATACATAAGGTGGAGGAAAGTTTCGGTGTGGCATATACGGATTACAGTTTCCGAATGCTGGCGGAATACCTGAGTATACAACTGTTCCGAACCAGAATGGGAAATGTGATTACAGAAAAATTAAGCCCCGGATATAAAGCAGTCAGCAACCCTCAATTAATTGAGTTGGTGGTAGAGTGTTTTAACTGTTTGGGCAAGGTATCCCTCAATGATTATGAGAAACAGTATATTGATATTTTATTCGCCTCGGCGGCAGTGCAGATGAATGATAATCAGTTTAGAACGATTACCGTCAGAGGATACCAGAAAAAGAATAAGATGATATGCGAAGAAATGCTGAAATATCTCTCAGAGATTCTGAATGTGGATTTAACGGAAAATGAACTTCTCAGAACCAGTATGGAGTCCTTTTTGCCGGCTTCGCTGATTCGGACAACCTATGGAATAGAGGTAAGCAATCCGTTTTTAGGCGATATCAGAGAGATGTACTCCGGGATTTTTGCCACCTGTTTTACATTGAGCAAGTTTTATGAGGAATACTGTAACGCCATTCCCACAGATCACGAGATTTCTTTTATCGCCCTATTTCTTGGAGGGGCACTACATAGAAATGTAAAAAGCGTGAAAGCAGTTCTGATAGGAACCAGTGGGATTGCGGCGGCAAATATTGTTGCCAGAAAGATCGAGAGCAGAATTGATAATGTAAAGATTGTAGCAATTCTCTCATCACAAAAAATAGACAGCATTGACAATTATGAGTTTGATATGATTCTGTCCATGCTGCCGAATTTTGAGTATCAGCAGAAAGTAGTTCATATTTCTCCGATTGTCAGTAAAAAAGACGAGAAGCACATTAAAGATGCCTGCTTTGAAGCGTTATCTCATCCCACATTGGAAAAGGCGGATTTTGCAGACATGATTGATGTAGAACATACAATGCTTGTAAAGGAAAAGACAGACAGAGACAGTCTGTTAAAGAGCGTCTGCAGTCAGCTATACAGCGAAGGGTATGTAAAAGGCGGGTTTTACGAGGATGTTTTAAACAGAGAAAACATAGAATCCACAGCCATCGGAAACGGAGTGGCAATACCCCATGGCAGTCCGGGCAATGTAATTAAGCCAAAGATATTCGTAATAAAACTGGAATACCCTGTGAACTGGGGAGGAAAAATGGTCAGCATTATATTTTTACTGGCGCTGAATTTTAATAATATTGCCACTACAAAAGCATTCTTCTCAGACTTCTCCAGAATGGTAGGTTCCAAAGAAAAATTACAAAAAATAAATCGTCTGGACAATGCACAAAGCATAGAAGATACTTTAAAAAAAGAGTTACACTGGAAATAAAATTGTTTCAATCCTTTTAAAACAAATGTACATTGAGAATTGCACTAACTTTAGTGCAATTTTCTTTTTTTGCATGAATTGAAAAATATTCTGATAGCAGATAGAATAAGATTACACAAAGGCGATAATCTAAAAAAGGAGGAAAAGAATTTGGAAAAAAAACTTATGAGTGACGCCATCGTTATGTTTGATGTGGAGGCAGAAAGCGCAGAGGAAATTATCAGAAGAATTGCCGACATGATGGATGAGGATGGCAGACTGATTGACAAAGAGGGATATGTGGCAGACGTTATGGCAAGAGAAGCCAGCTCGAGTACGGCGGTTGGATTTTCCGTGGCGACACCTCATTCAAAATCAGTGCACGTGAAAGAACCCTCACTTGCTTTTGTCCGTCTGGCAAAGCCTATGAAATGGGACGATACAGAAGAAGTGGACATGATTTTTCAGATTGGTGTTCCTTCACCGGGACAGGGTGACAGACATCTTGAAATACTGGCAGCGTTGTTCAGAAAAATCATGCATGATGATTTTAGAGAACAGCTGGCAGGTGCAGGAACGGCTGATGAAGTTATTGAGTTAATTGGTATAGTTTAACGAAAAAGGACAAAAATATTAAGGAGAAAGTTATGAAAGAATTGATTGATATTTTTAAAAATTTGAGAACCCATTTGATGAATGGTGTTTCCTACATGATACCGGTCGTAGTAGGCGGTGGTATTTTAATGGCAGTTGCAGTTTTAATTACAGGTGAAGGTGCCGCACCGGGATGGGGAGCAGGAATTCCTTACTGGTTATGGACTATTGGAGCAGACGCGTTGGGATTAATGGTTCCTGTTTTATCTGCATACATAGCGTATTCCATTGCAGACAGACCGGGTATTGCACCGGGTATTGCAGGCGGATTTATGGCGCTGAACATTCCTACAGGATTTGATGAAGCAACACAGGCAGTTCAGTTTGCCAGCGCAGGTTTCCTTGGCGGTATCGTTACCGGTATTTTAGCAGGTATTCTTGCTCAGTACTTAAAGAAAATTCCGTTGCCGAAATCCATGCAGTCATTAAAATCCATCATTATTATTCCGGTTGTATCCATTCTTGTAATCGGTATTGTAATGTTTGGCGCTTTAGGCGGTCCGATTGCTGTTTTCATGGAATGGATGGAAGGCCTTTTGAGAGATGCGGCAGGTGGAAACGTTATGTTAGTCAGCGCCATCGCAGGGCTGATGATTGCCTTTGACTTGGGTGGTCCGGTTAATAAAGTAGCATTTTCTATTTTGATGGTTGCTTTTGTAGGAGACGGAATTTATACATTTGCAGCACCTGTAGGTATTGCAATCTGTGTTCCTCCAATCGGCGCCGGTGTTGCATCACTGATTTTAAGAAAGAAATTCTCACCGGAAGAAAGAAATGCAGGTGTGGGTGCCATTGCCATGGGATTCTGTGGTATCACGGAAGGTGCAATTTCCTATACAACGGCTGACCCGGTTCGAATGATTCCGATTAACATGATTTCATCTGCGATTGCAGCAGGTCTTGCAGGACTTTTGGGAGTAGGTAAGACGATGGCAGCATCCTGGGGAGGACTGATTGTAACTCCGGTTGTATCAAGTCCGTTACTTTATATCGTATGTATTCTTGTGGGTGTTGCAATTTATGTGTTACTTTGTGCAATATTAAAGAAGACATATGTTGAGAAGGAAGAAGAAACAGAAGATATTGATATTTCCTTTGAGTAAAATATGAAGGAATCAAGGGGGGGAAGCAGTTCCTCTGAAAATAGAAACAGTCAGAAAGATTTAAAGAAAGAGAGTGAAGAATATGAAATTTTTAGCAGTTACAGCCTGCCCGTCAGGGGTAGCGCATACTTACATGGCAGCAGAAGCAATTCAGCAGGCTTGTGAGAAAGCAGGCATAGAATGTAAAGTAGAAACACAGGGATCCATCGGTGTTGAAAATGCAATTACGGCAGAAGATGTGGCATCCGCAGATGCAGTAATTCTGACCACGGATATGCCAATTAAAAACGTTGAAAGATTTGATAATCTGAAGAAGGTTAAAATTGGTATCGGACCGGCAATCAAGCAGGCAGATGCGATTGTTGCCAAAATGATTTCCATGTTAAATGCATAAAAATCAGATTGATTTTATAAAAAGCCACCTTTTTTAAGTTTGAGCCAAAAGGAAGAGGCAGGTATGATTTGTACCTGCCTCTTACAAAATAATTATACGGAATAAGAAAATTATTTGTGAAAACAATGAATATAAAAAATGAAAATTTCAGGAGGATGGAAAAATGGTAAGTAGAACATTAACAGTAAACAATCCGGAAGGATTACACATGAGACCGGCAGGAGTTGTAGCGAAAGAGATGGGAAAATTCTCTTGTGATGTTACGATTGTGTTTGGAGAAAAGAGAATCAATGCAAAGAGTCTGATTAATATTATTTCAGCATGCATTAAGAAAGGCTCCGAAGTTACTTTCGAGTGTAATGGAGATGATGAAGAAGAAGCAATGGCAAAAATTGTGGAACTGGAGAGCCAGAATTTCGGAGAATAAGAGGTAAAGCCTATGTACAAGGGAATAGCAGGTTCCGAGGGAATCGGAATCGGAAATGTTGTTATAATCGAAGAACATGAAATAAATATTGAGACAAAGACAGTGACAGATACAGATGCAGAGCTTGTAAGACTGCAGTCAGCCATTGAAAAATTTGTGGAAGCCACAAATCAGATGGCGGATAAAATGGATGAGACTGTAGGCAAAAAAGATGCAGATATTTTAAGAGGTCATATCCAGATGCTTCAGGATCCGATGATTGAGGAGCAGATATCAGCATTGATTGTGGCAGAGAAAGTGACGGCTGAGATGGCAGTGGATCAGGTGTTGGAGCAGACAGCTGAGATGTTTTCGCAGATACCGGACGAACTGTTACAACAGAGAGCAACGGATTTCAGAGATATTAAGACCAGAATGGTAAAATTGTTATTAGGCATTGAGGATGTTGATATTTCTCAGGTGCCTGCCGATACGGTTCTGGTGGCAAGAGATTTGACACCGTCCATGACCGCAGGAATAAATCCGGATAATATTGCCGGAATTCTTACGGAAGTGGGGGGAAGAACATCCCACTCAGCCATTTTGGCAAGAGCAATGGAAATTCCTGCAGTTTTAAGTATTGAAGGAATTTGCAGTATTGTAAAAAATGGCGACAAGGTAGTTATGGATGGCGCCAGTGGAGAAGCCATTATCAATCCGGATGATGATACTGTCAGGGAATTTCAGCAGAAACTGGATGTATACCAGAAAGAAAAAGCGTTGCTGGCAGAATATGCAGGAAAACCGTCTGTCACGAAAGACGGAACAAAAGTTGAACTGGTATGCAATATCGGAAAGCCGGAAGATGCAAAGAAAGTTGTGGAATGCGATGGAGAGGGCGTTGGCCTGTTCCGGACAGAATTCTTATTTATGGACAGAGACAGCATACCGACAGAAGAGGAACAGTTTGAAGCTTACAAGTCCGTTGCAGAAACTATGAAAGGGAAGCCGGTGATTATCAGAACGCTTGATATCGGTGGAGATAAGGCGATTCCATATCTGGGATTGGAAGAGGAAGACAATCCGTTTCTGGGATTCAGAGCTATCCGGTTCTGTCTGCAGAGAGAAGACATTTATAAGACACAGCTCAGAGCTTTGGTTCGGGCAAGTGCATTTGGTAAAATAAAAATCATGGTTCCTCTGGTAACGTGCATCGAGGAATTACGCCAGGTAAAGGCAATGGTGGCTGACATCATGAAAGAGCTGGATGCAGAAGGCGTATCCTACAACAAGAATCTTGAAGTGGGCGTGATGATGGAGACTTCTGCAGCATGTATGATTGCAGATATTTTAGCAAAGGAAGCAGCGTTCTTCAGTATTGGAACCAATGATCTGACCGGTTATACCATGGCAGTGGACAGAGGAAATGCCAAAGTGGCATATCTGTATTCCACATATCAGCCGGCAGTTCTCAGATCAATTAAAAGAATTATCGAATGTGGCAGAAAAGAAGGAATCATGGTAGGCATGTGTGGAGAAGCGGCAGCAGATCCAAAACTGATACCGTTGCTTCTGGCATTTGGATTGGATGAATTCAGTGTAAGCGCCACAAGCGTGTTGAAGACAAGAAAAATAATCTCAGGATGTGATGTGGAAGCGTGCAGGGCATTGGCGGAAAAGGTAATGCAGTGCACAACAGAGGAAGAGGTTTTAAAAATCTTAGAATAACTACACCAAAAATCGGAGGAAAGAATGAATATAAAACTTATAGCGACAGATGTGGATGGAACTTTAGTGGCAGATAATCATCTGACAATACCCGAAGCGAATGTTCAGGCGTTCGCTCTGGCGAAGCAGAAAGGCATTTACACAGTTATAAGTACAGGAAGACCATATTCTCTGGCAAAGAGAGAAAACGATACATTAAATGGTGTGGACTATATGATTGTATCAAACGGAGCAGCTATTGTTGACATGAAAACAAAGGAAGTCATCTATAGCTGCTATCTTCCTATAAAGACAGCGGAAAAGATTGTAAAAATATTTGAAAAGTACCCGCTTGTGTATGAGATATATGCGGACTGTAAAGGATATATTACCCGGTATACATATGAACATTATTTTGACGGCTCACTGCCTGTAGAGTTTATGCGGGAATATAGAAAATTGATGGTTCTGTGTGACAGCCCCGGTGATGTTGCAAGAAATGCCAATGTAGAAAAAATGAATATAGACTATATGCCAAAGGAATGTATACAGCCTCTGAAGGAGGAATTAAGCCACATACCGGACTTGGTTTATTCGGCAGGATTTGACGGCAATATGGAGATTACGGCAAAAGGCGCCGACAAAGGAAAAGCATTGCAGTGGCTCTGTGAAAAATTAAATGTTTCGATGGAACGTGTAATGGCCTTTGGGGATTCGGGCAATGATGCAACTATGTTAAAGACAGCAGGCTATTCCTATGCGATGCTGTCGGGGAATGAGCTGGCAAAGGAAGCCGCAAAGTTTATTACAGAATACGGCAACAATGACGGAGGCGTGGGGGAGACAATAAAAGCATATTTGACAAAATCTGGAAAATGAAAGAAAATAAAACTATAACAATTTCATTACTAAGGAGGGGAGTATGCTGGCGAGGGAGAGACAAAATAAAATTGTGGAAATGGTAAATACAGAAGGTTCGGTTTTAGTAAAGGAACTAAGCGAATTATTTGATGTTACCGAAGACAGTATACGAAAGGATTTATCTTTATTAGAAAAAAAGGGACTTTTGAAGAAGACCTATGGCGGTGCAGTAAAGAATAGAGTCAATACCCATGAATTATATGTATCACAGCGAAAAGGCAAAAATGTGGAGGAAAAGAAAGAAATCGCCAGAAAGGCTTTTGAGTTAATTGAGGAGGGAGACGTGATTTTTCTCGATATTTCTACAATTAATATTGAGTTGATTAAATTAATTGTAGAGGCAAATCTGAAAATTACGGTTGTCACCAATATGATTGACGTTATGTTAAGTTTTACGGCACCGTCGGACACTAATCTGGTATTTATTGGAGGAAAGCTGAACAAAGGACGGGACGGATTTATAGGCTCCTATACAAATAAACAGATTGGAGAGTTTAATTTTGACAAGGCGTTTATGGGAACAGTAGGCGTAGATTTGGAAAGAAATAAAGTATATACATACGTTACAGATGATGCACTGACAAAGAAAACCATTATGGATTACAGCGAAGTCTGCTACATGATTATGGAGAGCAGAAAATTTTCCAGGGAGGGCAATTATCGGTTTGCCAATGTGGACGATTTTGACGGTGTCATTTTGGAAGAAGAGCCGGAGGAAAAAATATTAAAAGCCCTGCAGAAATTCGGTCTGGAAATTTATGCATAATAAAAAGCCGTTTTTATTGAAGAGGAAACGGGATATAGAAACCACATCTGTAAGGAGACTTGCGGTGTGGTTTTTATGGTTTTTGGTTTAAGAAAAAAGATATTTTTCAAATTTTTAAAATAATACGCAGTAATAATGAAAAGAACCAGAACACAAAACAATAAAAAGTAATAAAAAACAATAAAAAGTAATAAAAAATCTATTGACGGACAAAGCGCGTAGTTGTAAAATATAGTTATAAATACAGGAGGTGTCATGATGGATAGATTGATAAAATCAGACAGGATTGAAACTTTGAAAAACAGAATGCTTTCGGTTCCAAGATTTGCATCCATTGAACAGGCGAGAATTATTACGGACACATATAAGGAGCATGAAGACGAACCAAGAATTATGCAGAGAGCATATTCGCTGAAGAATTGTCTTGAGAAGATAAATATCAGTGTTGAACCGGAAGAACTGATTGTGGGAAACAGAACGGCAGGGGTCAGATACGGCGTGGTATTTCCGGAAAGCGGCAGCACATGGGTTGACAAGGAATTTGAGACTTTACCCACCAGACCACAGGATCAATTTAACGTAAGAGAGGAAGATATTCAATATTTCCGGGAGGTAATTTATCCTTACTGGCAGGGTAAGTCTCTGGAAGATGTATTGAGAGCCAGATACGGCAAAGAGATTGATGAAATATCAAAGGTGGCAAAAATCAACCAGAAAGACCATGCTCAGGGACATATTAACCCGGATTGTGAAGGATGGTTGAAGAAAGGTCCGGCAGGATTAAAGGCAGAGGCAGAGGCATATCTGGAAAAGGAAACAGATGAGGAGAAGAAACTTTTCTATCAGAGCGTTGTCACTGTTATGGAAGGAACCATCCATTTTATACAGAGATACAGAGATTTATTAAACAGTCAGGCAGAAGAAAATCCGGCATGGGCGGATAATATGAGAACGGTTGCCCGGGTCTGTGACAATATTTCAAAGAGACCGGCAGAAACATTCCACGAGGCGGCACAGGCACTATGGTTTTTATTTGTAATATTACAGATGGAGTCCAACGCATCTTCTTTCTCTCCGGGGCGGATGGATGTGTTTATGTACCCGTACTACAGACATGACATTGATAAAGGTATCTCAACAGATCAGGAAATTTTGGATATTATTGAGAGCCTTTGGCTGAAATTTAATGAGATTGTTTATATGAGAAATTCTCACAGCGCAAAGTTCTTCGCAGGATTTCCGATTGGATTTAATATTGCATTAGGCGGTCAGGACGACAAGGGTGAGCCGTATGAGAATGAGGTGTCCTATCTGCTGTTAAAAGCGCAGGAGCATATCGGGCTGCCTCAGCCAAACCTTTCGGTCAGACTTTGCGAAAAGACTAGCGATAAACTTCTGAAAGCGGCCATTAAAGTAGTGTCTCTCGGAAGCGGAATGCCACAGTTTTTCAATGATAATGCCGTGATTCCGGCAATGATCGATGATTTGGATATAGAAGAGGCGGATGCGAGAAATTATGCCATTGTAGGCTGCGTGGAACTTACCACCCAGGGTAATAATCTGGGCTGGTCAGACGCTGCAATGTTCAATCTGAACAAGGCTTTGGAATTGGCATTGAATAACGGTAAATGCCTTCTGACGGGACAGCAGCTGGCGCCGGACAGAGGGAATCTGACAACCTTTGATACCTATGAGGAGTTAGAAGAGACATTCAGAGCCAATATCGATTACTTTATGGACAAGATGATACTGGCCTGCGAGCAGGTAGAACAGGCGCATATGGACTTATTGCCGACACCGTTCCTTTCCTCCGTTATTAATGACTGTATGGAGAAGGGCGAGGATGTGACAAGAGGCGGTGCAAAATACAACCTGTCCGGTATTCAGATGATACAGGTGGCAAATCTTGCGGACAGTCTGGCGGCAATCAAACAGCTGGTGTATGACGAGAAGAAAGTAACCAGGGAAAGACTTCTTGCCGCACTGCAGAATAATTATAAAGAGGATGAGATTCTCAGAACCATGCTTTTAAATAAAGTTCCTAAGTATGGTAATGATGTGGAATGGGTTGATAACCTTGGCGTGAAGTGGGCGAAATACTTTAGGGAACGGTTGAACCAGTTTACCAACTACCGTGGCGGAAAATACCATACAGGTATGTATACCGTATCAGCTCACGTACCGATGGGAGAAAATGTGGGAGCATCACCGGATGGCAGATATGCTAAAACTCCATTGGCTGACGGTGGAATGTCGCCGGTTTACGGACGTGATGAACACGGACCGACCGCCGTGTTGAAGTCTGTAGCCAGACTGGATAAGAGCTGGACCACCAACGGTGGACTGCTGAATATGAAGTTCCTTCCGGAATTCTTCAAGACGGAAAACGGCATTGATAAGTTTGCTAAAATGCTTAGAACTTTTGTAGATTTGGAGATTCCACATATTCAGTTTAATGTGGTAAGAAAAGAAGATTTGCTGGCGGCAAAGGAAAATCCTGAACAGTACAGAAATCTGACTGTACGGGTAGCCGGATATACGGCATATTTTGTGGAGCTGGCAGGCGAACTTCAGGATGAAATTATTGCAAGAACAAGTTATAATGATATTTAGACGACAGGGTGCAGATGCGGAAGTTGACCGCATCTGCCACAATAAAATGTTTTGTAACCTTTACAGGAGATTGAAAGGCAGAGCAGTTGAGCTATGAAGGGATATGTTTTTGATTTTAAACGATTTTCAACCCATGACGGTGCAGGAATCCGAACCACCATATTTTTAAAAGGCTGTACGTTAAACTGCGTGTGGTGCCAGAACCCGGAAGGGATATCCATCAGGCAGAGACCACTGCATTTTCCGAAAAAATGTATTCATTGCATGACATGTGTTCATTTGGCAAAAAAAGACGGTGTGATTCTGAACAATGGAGAAATTAAATTGGATGTGTCGAAAGAAGAGGATTGGAAAGCAATCATCGATCATTGTCCGTCAGGAGCGCTGACAATGGATTCCAGACAGATGACGGTGGAGGAAGTGTTGGAGGAAGCCTGCAAAGATACACCGTTTTTCAAGTATGGCGGCGGTGTTACGCTATCCGGCGGCGAACCGCTGTTTCAGCATGAGTTTGCCATTCAGATATTGAAAGGGCTCAAACAGCGGGGCATTGCTACTACCATTGAAACCGCATCCCATATTCCTACCAGAATTTATCAGGAGGCTGTCAAATATACGGATTACATTTTTGCTGATTTAAAAATTATGGACAGTGAAAAGCATAAAAAATATACCGGTGTGGGTAATGATTTGATTAAGCAAAACATTGAGTGGCTGTTAAAGTCAAAAAAGGCAGAAAATGTGACAATTCGGACACCGTTAATTCCGGGAATGACAACGGATGAAGAAAATATTGCGGAAATAGCAAAGTTTATCACGGATATTTATCCGGATGTCAAATATGAGATTTTAAACTATAACCCATTGGCGCAGGCGAAGTATGATATGGTGGATAAGGAGTTTTGTTTTGAAAAAAATCCACCGTTGTACAGTGATGAGCAGATGCGTGCTTTTGGGGAAATTGCCAAAGACAACGGAGTTAAAAATCTTCTGTTGGAAATATAAAAAGTGCATATGGCAGAAAGTTCTGCCTTAACAAAAGAAATATTTTGGAGGTATTATTATGAAATTTATCATCGATGATGCAAATGTGGCAAAGGTTAAGGAGATTTGGGATTTGTACCCATGTGATGGTGTGACAACCAACCCATCCATTCTGGCAAAAAGTGGAAGAAATCCTTATGATGTTTTGAAGGAATTGAGAGAAATTGTGGGAGAAGACGGAGAGCTTCATGTACAGGTTGTATCTAAGGATGCAGAGGGAATGATGAAGGAAGCCGCTGTAATCCGTGAGAAGTTAGGGGAAAATACATTTATAAAAATTCCTACCACACCTCAGGGGCTGAAAGCCATGAAGGCACTGGCGGCAGAAGGCGTCAACATTACGGCGACAGCCATTTACACGGCAATGCAGGCATTTCTTGCGGCAAAGGCAGGGGCAAAATACACGGCGCCTTACATTAACAGAATTGATAATTTCGGTTACAACGGTGTGCAGGTTGCCATGGACATTCAGGACATATTTGAAAATAATAATCTGCCATGTAATGTGCTGGCGGCAAGTTTTAAAAATTCGCAGCAGGTATTGGAACTGACAAAATACGGAATCGGCGCGGCAACCATCGGCTGTGACGTGATTGAAGGTTTAATTAAAAATAAGGCAATTGATGCAGCCATTGATGTGTTTAATGAAGATTTTGCTTCAATTACAGGAGAAGGAAAGACAATGGCGGACTGCTAAAACCTTTGACAGAGAAGAAATCTTATTAAGATGATGGTTGTGGAGTTGAATCATGAGAAGAAAAGACAGGGAAATAACGGATTTTAACGAGATACTTGAAATTATAAAAAAGTGTGATGTGTGCAGAGTTGCAATCAATGACAAGGATTTTCCTTACATTGTTCCCATGAATTTTGGTCTGGATGTTCAGGGAGAGCAGGTTTATCTTTATTTTCACAGTGCATTGGAGGGAACCAAACTGGACCTGATAAGAAAAGATAACCGGGTTACTTTCGAGATGGACTGTGATCATAAGTTTATTCTTTACGAGGAACGGATGAGCTGCACCATGGGCTATGCAAGCGTTATCGGTCATGGATATATGGAGTTTGTGCCGGAAGAAGATAAATATGAGGCGTTGAAAATACTTATGAGACAGTATCACGCAGAGGATTTTCAATTTAATACAGATGTCATCAAGGTGACGGAGGTTATGAAGCTGACTGTTACCGACATGACAGGAAAGAGAAGAAATAATGTTCACTGAGGACAGAAATGTCTCTTGGGAAACAAGAAACATGTGGCCGGCAGGTCGCATGTTTTTATGTTAATAAAAGATATTTTTAAAGATTTACGAGAGCAAATATGAAATTTCTAAAACTAAAAACGATTTAATTAAATCAAAGGGTTTAATATTAATTGACATATTGATATAAATATGATAGTTTAAAAACAAGTAAAGAGACAGGAAATGGGGGGAGAAAAACTTAAAAAATAACATTTATTTCAAAAGAAAAACTCCCATTAAAATGCTCCGGGTGGATAAGGATGTATAAAAACTTAATACATTCGTGGCATTGTAAAGGTAGTAATTAAGGTATCAATCGAAAGGTTGGTACCTTTTTTCTTTGACTTAAAATCCGCACATTCGATTTTTAAAACGCTCCTTGCTACAATATAGTCAAAGGAGGAAAGCGTATGAAAACTACATTTTATCTTGCGCTTAATGATAGCGACCGCAGTATTATTATCTATTCTCTTAACAGATTGAGAAACAGTTTGCTTGAACAAGGAAAATATACCGATGCTGTTGATGACATACTTGTAAAAGTAATCAGTGCAAAGAAAAAGAAGTTCAAAATTACTTATACGGAGGATTGAATTATGATTGAAAGACTGAATGTGCGGTATGAAAATCAAGGCAATTATACTTTGCCTTGTGTAACAAATAAAAAAGAAAACGACTTACATCTCGGTGTATGGGCAAACCGTCATAGACAATATTTGAAACATCATCATCGAATCAGATATTACAATTTGCTTA
This sequence comes from uncultured Eubacterium sp., assembly GCA_904420085.1. Taxonomy (GTDB): domain Bacteria; phylum Bacillota; class Clostridia; order Lachnospirales; family Lachnospiraceae; genus Eubacterium_G. The sequence continues at coordinate 33,592 of CAJFUA010000033.1, forward strand.
CATCGGAAAAGTTGTACCCTTATCTTTCTGAGATTGAAGAACAAGCAAAAAATATGTTTCAGAGGGTTGTAAAATCTCTCGCCGCACAAGAAAACGTTACTGAAAAAATGAAGGCAGAAAGCCCTATAAAGTGGGTTCAGAAAATGAATAACATCCGAAATCGTGCGGCAGAAATCGTAATCAACGAAGTGATTTTCAAATAAAGAAATACAGACTACGGAAGAGTTTAACGCTATCCGTAGCCTGTTTTTTTCTTGTATGCAATTCGTTGTATAGTCTTAGCGATCAGACCATTTGGATAACCAAACGGTAATCTGCCCGCTTTCTGCACTTACTGAGCGAGCAGTGTATTTGGATAACCACAGTTGCCAAATACCTCGTTAGGGACACCCTATCCACCCCTTTTTGATATTTTCTATATTTTTTGAAAACTTTTATACTCATTTTCTAGAAATTCAAACTATTTTATAGGTCAAATTCACTCATCTTATATATACATCCTTATTTTTAGCCGACTTTAATTAAAGAAAGAGGTTTTTTCTTCCTTTTTCAGATATATGAGAGTAGCTCCCTTAATTAACCCTATCATGTCCACCGGGATCACTTTCATGTCCATACATTCCTTCATCCAATCTACAGGGAGTATAGCGAGGCGCTATCACTAAAACACGAGGTTATACCTTGATGGGCGACCCAAAGCCTTCCTCGCTTACTCTTTTTGTATATCCTAAAGCCATAAAGCGTTTTAGGCACTAAGACTATTTATCTGATTTATCCTTATTTCACCTAATACCTTTTGTGCGTCGTAGCTCTCATGAGTTTTCGCAACATGAAACATTACTCTCATTAGTTTCAACCCAACCGCCAAGACTGCCTGCTGATGTGCCAACTGATTACTCGGTCTATGCCGTAAATACTGATAATACATCATCATTTCAGGACTGACTAACATACCTTTATCACCTATAATATAAATTATTTTTCTTAATCCCGGTCTTCCTCTTTTACTGATGCTTGTTTTTCCCTTATGCATACCGGAGCTTTGCTCTACTAAATTAAGCCCTGCCATTTTTCTAACTTGTTTCCAATCATCAAATCGCGACAAATCACCTGTCTCTGCCACAAAGGCCGCTGCTGTAACCTTTCCCACTCCTGGAACACTTGTCAAATATATGCTGATATCTAATTCATTCATTATCATTTCCATTTCTGCATCATATTTTTCTATACTTGCATCTAGGATATCCATCTGGTCCAACATTGTATTTAAACCAACCCTAGCAGCTTCAATGCCTACTTTTATTCCAATACTATTCATAGCCTCTTCTTTTAGCTGATATACTTTTTGACGACCTATGCGCATCGTTTTTCCCAAAGCCATCCTCCATTTATTCCATATTTCTTCAGCCTCCATTTCTATCAAATCCTTAGGAAATGGCGTTGTCCTAAGAATCGCCCTCGCACTAATTGACGATACTTCATAACCTACTTTCTCGTACTCTGGAAAATATTCATCCATCAATACTTTAATATTACAAATAAGCCTCTTTCTAGCTATGGATGCCTGTTCTCTATAACGTCTTAGAATACGTAACTGCGCATACTTTTCTTCCGGTAAATATATTTCAAAAAATCTTCCATCTCTTATCAATCGAGCTATAACCAATGCATCTTTCTTGTCACTTTTGGTTTGTGTATTATCATCTAGTTCTTTCATCTGCTTTACATGAAATGGATTCACACCCAAAAGTATGATATTTTCTTCACTTTCCAAGAAATATGCAAGATTTTTCCAATAGTGACCAGATGGTTCAAAACCTAATAAAATCTGTTTACATCCTATTTGACCACAGATTTCTTTTATTACATGTAAAGACTCTTGAAATCCCTCAAAAGTGTTTTCAACTTTGATGGGCTTACATAATGCATTTCCTCTGTAGTCCGTCACCTGTGACCAGTGAATCTTCTTAGCAATGTCCACTCCTACAATCAATGTAGCTTCCGTAATCATTCTTAATTTATTTTTCATTGATACGACCTCCTTTTCTTTTATCGTACCACAGGATAGGAATGCTAAGACCTGTTTGATTTTATAAATATAACATTCTAATAATTGAATAAAAATAAATTATTACACAAAATCAATACATAACTACTTTATCTTCTGCTGGCTTAAACCAAAAGTAATTATGTTATTCTGTTGGCAGAAACTCATATTCCAATTTGCACCCTGTGTTTTGTATGTATGTATCCAGATTACTCACTATAGTAGCTTTTTCACAGTCAGATGGAATATGTATATATAAATCTTCTCTAGCTCGGCTGCAAGCGACATAATACATTCGTACAAACTCATTAGCGTTATTTTCAGCTGTTAATTGCGGTTGTGAAAAAACATCTGAAAGTTTTATACCATCTCGACGAGTAGGTGTTAGGCTTACAATTACTTTATCCCACTCTAAGCCTTTCGCTTGATGTGCAGTCATATACTTGCTGTTTTCTGAAAAAACTTCGGTAAACAATTTATATGATGTGTCCCATCTTAATACAGATACATTATTAATTAAGTCTTCTCTTTCTTGTTCATCGAAAACAGATATTTCAGTAATGCCTTCTTTAAATAATTCTTTTAATCCGATGTACTCACTACTCGATATTTTATTGTTGAATTTTTGTATAACATCAAAAGTAATGGATGAATTATCAATATCTTTAAATACTTCTTTTAACATATTGTTAAATTGAAAAATAATTTTTGGGGTTATATCTTGTGCATCAATGTCCAAATATATTCTTAATGCAGAGATCATATCTATAAAAGAACCATTTTCAAAGCTTTCCCATAGTTTGAAAATAAATCGGAAAGCTCGTACCCATTTAACATTACTATGTTCTGCTATTTCATCCCTAATCTGTATAGGTGTATTGAAATAGCTATTATATATTGATTTTAAAAGCTTAGCCTGTTCGTCATTTATATTCTGTATATAATCAAATGCAGCCGCCCAAGCACGTGTTAAAACAACTCCGCCATTTTCTATAACATCACTAATTATATTTTTGTTTTCTATCGATTCACCAATCAAAAAGTGTATCTTCTTAGCTTCTGTATTTTGCTTAATTTCATCATTAACATACGATTTAATACTACTCTGAATAATGTTTTTATCTGATTGTCTTAAGAAGTTGCAAAAATTAACTACATTTTCCGTAGAACGTCTATTTCCGTTTATAGAATACAGATTATCTTTGTCGGATTCGATGCAAAAATCATTGAAATCAGTTGGTTTTGCACCTTGAAAACTATAAATTGATTGGGAGACATCTCCGACAACAATAATTTTAGTTGATTTTTGTCCAATCAATTTCACTATTAACGTTTGTAAAGGATTAGTATCTTGGAACTCATCTATAAATATAAACGGAAATTTAACACGTGTAGCATATAGAGCGGTTGGATTATTTTCCAAAATTCTGTATCCAAAATACAAAATTTCATTATGAGTAAGTTTTCTAACTACAGACCATATATACTTTTTTAGCGGTATTATATGTTCTTTTTTTATTCTGCTTGAAGCCTTAATTTTATGAGTGAGCTCGCCTCCGTCTTTTTTCGATTTTAAAAACTCATCATTATCGACTTCCACTTCTCCCATAAGTTTTTTGCTGTAGTTAAATTGATCTGTATCAAACTGTCCGGGATTTTCATTTTTTATGTATGCATATATTTCTTCTTTGTCTATGCCGTGTAAAATACCAAGTCCCTCAACTTGTGAAGAAATTTTACCTTTTTTTGAAACGGATATATCAAAATCAGATTTCATTATACTTACTAAATCATCTTGAAACGGTTTGATTATATGTTCAATTATAAATCCGTGTATTGTATATGCTTCAACATAATCAACATACCTTTCAAGCCTTCTTCGTATTTCGTCTACAGCTGCATTAGTATATGTGATACATAGAACTTTTCTAGCTTTGCTGTTTGCAACGCTTTCATTGGTTGTTATAATATTTTTTACATTCTCGACTAAAAAATATGTTTTCCCCGCACCGGGTCCCGCATAAATTTTTGAATGATATTTTAATTGTTCTGGACTCAAAATATCCCCAGATGTTATTGCATCAACCATTTTAAGCCCTCCTGTATATAGTTTGGAACGATTATCTTAGTGCTTTCATCTTCATTATATAAATTCTTGTCTGTTAATAAACTTAATGCTACTTCGCCTTTTTTGTTTTTGGCATAATGTAAAAATAATTCAGCAAATATTAATTTTTCGTAGAACTCTGTGTTTTCTGGTGCTTTATCAATTCTATTTGTAAAAGCTTTTAAATATTTATCTATTAATTTATAAGATCTTCCATCAATATTTTCTTTATTTGATATCCAAGCTTGGATATCAAAACCGTGCGTATCAAAGAATTTTTCTAAGACATCAGGTATTGCTTTTTTAAAGAAAACTTTTGCAGATTCGAGATTATCCATATTGGCAAGAAATAACTCATCTTCAAAAGTTTTTCCACCAAGGGTTTGAGTACATATACAAAAATTTTCTATATTGAAGCGTTCTTTTAATTTTTTAATATGAGATACTTCATCATTTTTGTATTTTTCTAAAGATTTTAATTTGTCATTGCCTATCCATTTAAAGTCTCTGTCAGTAATACAAAGAACTTTCTTGTTTACAGCATTTCCATTAAACAATTCTACAAAATGCTCAAAATGTTTTCCACCAATTTCAACTATAGAAATATGCTCGTCCTCATATGGACATCCACAAACGTCCATAAATAGAGGCATTAACAATTTTTCTGCAATACCCTCTACTAAAATCACCTTATCTGCAAAAAGCATATCAGAGCGTGTAACATCTAAAAATTTTGTTAAATGTAATTTTGCATCTTCTTTAACTGTTTTTCCATCTGAATCGGTAAATTGTTCTTGTAAGCTTTGTTGGCGGCAATCAGAATACTTATCATTTCTTTCATACGCCAACATAAACATATTATCGATTCCTGCTACAGCAGAAATATTACTTGAATGTGTTGTTACAAAAATTTGCTGGTTTAACTCATTCTTCTTATCTAGATTTTTCAGATATTTAAACAGCTTGTATTGCATTGCAGGATGTAAATGTGCTTCAGGTTCTTCTAAGCACAAAATTTTGAAATCTCTACCTTGTTTTACCTCTGTTAATTTGATAAGCATATAAATATTAATCAAGTTATTATATCCAAGTCCATTGTACTGAAGTGGCACAACAAACCCGCTTTTGGTATCTTTAACCTCTGTTACATAGGCATCAGAAATAGAAAGTTTAGCTTTTACATCTGAAAATATTGAAACATTACCTTTTTTTAATCCAATTTCATTATCCTCATTTTCAAACAAATCTGATAGCTTTGTTATAGATTCTTTCAATATTTCTTTCAAGTCATCTGAAACATCTTTTCTCAAAGTATCAAGTTTGGCAGCGTGCTCGGAGTCCTTAGTAAATGCATCTATTTCTCGCTTCGTTTCTTTTCTAACTTCTTCGCTTGTCCTTTCGGCTTCAATCAATCGAATATCAAACACACTGGTGGCAGTTTTTTGATCTGCTTTTGTATCTGTAATTCCGTTGGTATAACTCCACGAATAATATTTTTCAACAAATCTGTTCAACATCATAAAGTATTCATCAAAGTTATTGACCGATTTAAATTCTTTTTTGTAGTCATCTAAATGTTTTACGTCCAAAGAAAATACTGCTTTAATTTTTGCGGCTATATTATACTCAACCTTACCGTCTTTTTCAGTTCGGTTTTCTTCAAATTCTTTTATGCCTAAAAATGGCAAAAGTCTTATAATACTCTCGTCGTTCGTATCATCTTCTGCAATTCTATGGCTTATATAATATTCAATAATAATTTCCGGAGGATTATCGGCATATAATTCCTCATATTTGAGTAAATTATTTTTGTTAAAATCATCGACAGATATGGTAGAGGGGTAATTTAGCAGATTAATAGCATATAACAATCCCGTTTTTCCTGAATTGTTTGAACCAATAATTACATTGAGTCCTTTATGAAAATTCATTGAAAAATCGTTATAATTCCTGTAATTCTGAATATGTATTTTATT
>CAJFUA010000034.1 GCA_904420085.1 uncultured Eubacterium sp.
CAGACTACTAATTTATCTGCATCCGGATGTTTCTCAATTTTCTCAATCTGTCCAACAACAATTTTGTCCAGATCTGCATCCAGCCTCTCAAAGCCCTCACACTTTGTACCTGACAATGTCATTGCATCCATGTATTCCTGATCGCTGCATTCAAGGTCAGGAACATATGCTTTAATCCATGATAATGGTGTATTCATCTATTACTTCTCCTTTCAAACCGAACGTATCCATGGGAACATACCGGATTGTATTTCCCCTGATTTTCTTGGTATTTTCCCATGACTTTCTATAATCTATAACGCTAGAACTGATTTAAGAAACGATCGTCATTCTCATACAATAATCTCATATCGTCAATTTCGTATTTCAACAGAGCAATTCTTTCCAGTCCTACACCAAAAGCAAATCCCTGATATTCTTTCGGGTCAATTCCTCCCATTTCCAATACATGAGGATGAACCATACCACAACCGAGAATTTCAATCCATCCTTCTCCCTTACAGAATCTGCATCCTTTTCCTCCGCACTTGAAACAGGTAACATCTACCTCTGCGCTTGGCTCTGTAAACGGAAAATGATGTGGACGGAACTTAATCTTTGTATCCGCACCAAACAGTTCTTTTGCAAACTGCTCCAATGTGCCTTTCAAATCTGCCATTGTAACATTTTTGTCGATGACCAGTCCTTCAATCTGATGGAAGGACGGTGAGTGGGTTGCATCCACCTGATCGGAACGGAACACCCTGCCCGGTGACACGATTCTGATTGGCGGTTTTGTATTCTCCATCACTCTCGCCTGTACAGATGAAGTCTGAGTTCTCAACACAATATTTTTATTGATATAAAAGGTATCCTGTTCATCTTTTGCAGGATGATTTTCAGGAATATTTAAGGCTTCGAAATTATAGTAATCAAACTCTACTTCCGGTCCTTCTACCACTTCGTATCCCATACCTACAAAGATACGTTCCAGTTCCTCTAACGCCAACGTATTCGGATGCTTGTGACCGACTTTATTTTTCTTTGCCGGAAGCGTAACATCAATTACTTCCTCTTTCAGTTTTGCTTCTCTTGCTTTTTCTTCAAGCCTGTTTTTTACTTCTTCCATTTTTTCTTCGATGGCTTTTCTCGTATCATTTACCATCTGTCCCACTTTTGGTCTGTCCTGTGGGTCCACATCCTTCATGCCTTTTAATACTTCTGTAAGTTTTCCTTTTTTTCCGAGAATTTCCACCCTGATTTCATTTAAAACATTCATATCCCCGGCATTTTCGATTTTTGTAATCGTTTCGTCCTTGATTGCCTGTAATCTTTCTTTCATGATATTTATCCTTTCATAAAAAAATCCCTGCATTTTTCAATGCAGGGACGAATTATCTGTTTCCGCGGTACCACCCTAATTCTCACAAATCCGTGAACTCTCAATATGCTTAACGCGCATGATACGTCATCGGCTACTGTGATTTCACCGATGCAGCTCCTGTGGGAAATTCAATGATTACCGTTACCTGAAAGACCTTTCAGCCCATGAGTCCTTCTCTCTTTAAGAATAATAACCATCTACTATACACATTCGTTGCTTTTTACAATGGATTCATTCTAACATAGTTAAAATATCGTGTCAAGAATCGGATTGTTTATACTATGAAAAAATGCTATAATCCACACATATAATATTTTATAGCCCCATATACTAAAATTTATAATCTTATGGAAGCAAAATTTAAAGAATCAGGAGAGCCATTATGAAAAAAACATTTGTAAAACCTATTTTCAAAATCTATGATTTTTGTGCAAGAATGGCGAAAGACCGCGTGGGCATTTACACGGCTCAGGCTTCTTTCTTTATTATTTTATCCATTTTTCCTTTTCTGCTTCTGTTTTTAAATATTATTGGTATGACCAGCATCAGCTCTGATTCCATCATTAATTTTTTAAATACATATGCACCGGGAACCATCAGGCCTCTGCTCATCCAGATTATCGAGGAACTGTACACTCATGTATCCGGCACAGCTATTTCCCTTACAGCTATCGCTGCCATCTGGTCTGCATCAAAAGGTGTTTTATCTGTTATGTTCGGTTTATATGAAATCAGCAAAATACATCAGAACAGAAATTATTTTATATCCAGATTTATTTCCATGTTATATACCCTTTTATTTATGATTTCCATTATCATTACAATGGTTCTTTTAGTATTTGGTAACAGTATTTTTAAATTTTTAATTTCTCTTTTACCGATTTTAAAAGAAATCAGTATACTGACATTAGTGCTCAGATATTTGGTTTCTTTTATCGTTCTTTCCGTTTTCTTTATTATTATTTATAAAGTGGCAAATTTCAAACTGACGACCATTAGAAAAACTGTGCCCGGCGCCATGTTCAGTTCTCTGGGATGGATGGTTTTTTCTTATGTATTTTCCATCTACATCGATAACTTTTCTAATATGTCCTATATGTACGGAAGTTTAACCGCTGTCATTATTTTAATGCTCTGGATTTATTTTTGTATTTATATTCTGTTTATCGGTGCAGAGATCAACAAAAAACTTTACCCGGAAACCGAAGCAAAGTTTTTTGAATCACGAAATATATGTCCTGAATAATTTTACTGTTTTACAAGTTCTACATCATTGTAGAACTTTTTTAATATTACGACATAAGACAGTTTTTCTTTTGCCATTTCTATGGCGGCATTCTGGCTCATTCCACTTCCATGGCCATAACCGCCACCCCGGATTTTAAAACTGTTCCCCTGTTTTTCTATATGGATAAAAGCACTTGGCAGCATAGCCATTCCGGTTCTTTTTTCTCCGTTTTGTAATTGAATCCCGGCGTATTTTGAACACAATGCTTTTCTGATATCGTTCTGATTTTTAAAAATAATCTGTTTTTCACTTCCATACACAGTTATCTGAGAAGCAATTCCCCCCGTTCCTCTTGTATTCACTTCTATATTTTTTATTTTCCCTATGTTATTCCCGGTAACGGCATAGATACCATTCGATATCTGTTCTAATGTAAGAGTTGTTTCCCATCTGTAAAAAGGACAGTCTGCCTCATATGCTTTCGGACAACTCATAATATATTTCTTAAAAGATGAATTATTTTTTAGTTCTTTGTCTTTTTCTTTTGTTATATTCTCTCCTTTCAGATACATCTGTTTCTCTTTTCCCCAGATTTTATAATCCGTTGTGTAACCACAGGATGTGGAAAAATAATAGGCATTAATCAATTTGTCCTTATATTTCATTACAATTCCGGCTGTCTCTTTTGCCGCCTGATAGCACTTCTTTCCCGGACTGATTCTGTTGTATACCTGAAAATCCGTACTGTCATCTGCCACAGCATTATACTTTTTATAATCCTTACCTTTCGATTTTAAAATATAGGTTCTGGCACATACTGCCTGGGCTTTTAGTGCTTCCAATGGAGCCTGTTCTCCGATTTCGCTGGATATTACCCGGGCAACATATTCCTCCAACGCCACATGATTGACAATTACCAGTCCCTGACCCGTTTTATAAATATAAAACATACCGTTATATGAAGGTGAGCCGTGTTCCACATTGTGTCCTTCCACTGTCATTTCACCTTTTGCGCTTATTTTTACAACATGATGATTTTTAAAATATTTGCTGTCACTTTGAAGATTTGCTTTTTTACTGTTTATTTTATTCCGAAAATTCTTTCCATAATATATGCTCATACTTTTTGCTTTGACAGCCACATTACTATGATATATGGAACTGTAATCAGCATTTTTTATCACGATATTGACATATCTTTTCGAAGCAGATTTCCCATTCTTATTTTTTGCAACGACTTGAGCATTTGCGGTTGCTTTTGTTTTTATTCCTTTTAAATCCGTATTTCTAATTTCTATAAAAGTCTCCTGACAGTTGTAATTTAATATACAAATACTTAATATCACGATACATGATAAACCTGTCAATAGTTTTTTCATTCCCCACCTCTGACATCCTGCTCATAGCCGACAACGTCACTATTCGAAACATAGTTTCTTGCTGTTCTTGCGCCCGGCATATCATTGTTACTACAAAATAACGCAGCATATACATGCTGCGTTTCTCATCTTATGTATACCCGAGGTGCTGACCTGTGTTTTGAGTCCTAGCATCCGCCAGGTGGGCAACCGCATCTAAAGTTACTGCCTTCCACTGAATCGAGGCCTGACATCCCTTTAGAAATATAGGAATCCCTTTTATCAAACTGTAGGTTCAAAATTAACAGGTTTTCAACACTTCAGGCACTTTTATTATAATCTACTACCGTATATTTTGCAATCATTTTCGTTTTCCATTTTCTTGTGTTTTTCAACAGAAAAAGAGCCGTTCCCTTTTTAAAAGTCAAACTTTTCCATGAACGGCTCTTTTATTAATATTCTATATTAGTCAACTGTAGGACCGGCAGAAACAAGTGCCTTTCCTGCTTCGTTTCCTGTATATTTTACAAAGTTCTTATTAAATCTCTCTGCAAGGTCTTTTGCCTTTGTCTCCCACTCGGAAGCATCTGCATATGTGTCACGAGGATCCAGAATTGCAGGGTCTACTCCTGTAAGTTCTGTCGGAACTTCAAAATTAAAGATAGGAATTTTCTTTGTCGGAGCATTGTTGATATCACCGCTTAAAATTGCATCGATAATTCCACGGGTATCTTTAATGGATATACGTTTTCCTGTTCCATTCCATCCTGTATTTACAAGATAAGCCTTTGCTCCACTCTGTTCCATCTTCTTAACAAGCTCTTCTGCATATTTTGTAGGATGAAGCTCTAAGAATGCCTGACCGAAACAAGCTGAGAAAGTTGGTGTCGGCTCTGTAATTCCACGCTCTGTACCTGCAAGTTTTGCAGTAAATCCGGATAAGAAGTAATACTGTGTCTGCTCCGGTGTCAAAATTGATACCGGTGGTAATACTCCAAACGCATCTGCTGATAAGAAAATAACTTCCTTTGCTGCCGGTGCAGAAGATACCGGACGTACAATATTATCAATATGCTGAATTGGATAAGAAACACGTGTATTTTCTGTTACGCTCTTATCATCAAAATCAATTTTTCCTTCTGCATCTACTGTAACATTCTCTAAAAGAGCGTCACGTCTGATTGCATTGTAAATATCTGGTTCTGATTCCTTGTCAAGGTTGATAACTTTTGCATAACATCCGCCTTCAAAGTTAAATACGCCGTTATCATCCCATCCATGCTCATCATCACCAATCAGTAATCTCTTAGGGTCTGTAGAAAGTGTTGTCTTACCTGTTCCTGAAAGACCAAAGAAGATTGCCGTATTCTTTCCTTCTAAATCTGTATTTGCTGAACAGTGCATGGAAGCAATGCCCTTTAATGGAAGGTAGTAGTTCATCATTGAGAACATACCCTTTTTCATTTCTCCGCCATACCATGTGTTCAGAATAACCTGCTCACGGCTTGTAATGTTGAATAATACTGCTGTTTCTGAGTTAAGACCTAACTCTTTGTAGTTCTCAACTTTTGCTTTAGAAGCATTATATACGATAAAGTCAGGCTCAAAGTTTTCTAACTCTTCATTGGAAGGAACAATAAACATGTTCTTTACAAAATGTGCCTGCCAAGCCACTTCCATAATAAATCTTACAGACATACGTGTATCTGCATTTGCTCCACAGAACGCATCTACCACATATAATTTCTTATTAGAAAGTTCGTCTATCGCTAACTTTTTACATGCTTCCCAAGCTTCCTGTGATGCCGGATGGTTATCATTTTTATATTCATCTGATGTCCACCATACTGTATCTTTTGAATTTTCATCCTCAACGATAAATTTATCTTTTGGTGAACGTCCTGTATAGATACCGGTCATAACGTTTACTGCACCAAGTTCCGTCTCCTGACCTTTTTCATATCCTTCTAATGCCGGATTTGTCTCATCTTCAAATAATTTCTCATAAGATGGATTATGTATCACTTCGCTGACGCCTGTGATGCCATATTTACTTAAATCAATTGTTGCCATTTTTTCTACCTCTTTTCTATAATATCGTAAAATTGATGAACCAATATCGTAAAAAATACGAGTCAACAATTCCACTGTGCATTATATACGAAGCCTTTTATATTGTCAATCTCAACCGTTTTTTGTCTAATTTTTTTAACAATTTCTTAACAAATAAAAGTTGTTCCGTTTTATCTCTTTTGTACGATATGATCTCTGTCCTTGTAAATACTGTTTTCTTTTACCACACCGCGTACACTGGACAGTGGATAGATATTACAGTTTCTTCCTATAACCGTACCGGGATTTAAAACAGAATTGCATCCCACTTCCACGTAATCTCCAAGCATGGCGCCAAACTTTTTCAGTCCGGTTTCCATCTGTTCTGCTCCATTTTTGACTACCACCAGTGTTTTGTCTGATTTTACGTTGGATGTAATGGATCCTGCACCCATATGGGAATGCGTTCCCAATATACTGTCTCCCACATAATTATAGTGAGGCACCTGCACCGTATTAAACAACACCACATTCTTTAATTCTGTAGAATTTCCTACCACACAGTTCTTTCCCACGATAACTTTTCCCCGGATAAATGCGCCCGGTCTTATCTCCGTTCCGGCATCCACAATCAGAGGTCCGTTTAACGTAGCCGTTTCTGCCACAGTAACAGATTTGTGAATCCAGATATCCTCTTTCGGATGTTCAAATTCATCTTCCGGCAATGTTTCGCCCAGTTTTAATATAAAGTCGCCAATCTCCGGTAAAACCTCCCACGGATATGTTTTTCCTTCAAACAAATCTCCGGCTATGGTTTCACTTACGTCATACATATCTTTGATGGTATACATAAACTTTCTCCTGTCTTTTTTTATGAAATACCGCCTACTCAACGGTTACTGATTTTGCAAGATTTCTAGGCTTATCCACATTTAATCCTTTCAGAACCGTGGTGTAATAAGCAATTAACTGAAGTGGAATTACAGTTACCATCGGCATCAGTATATCTTCCAATGCCGGAACTTCTATAATTTCATCCATCACGCCCTCATGGAACTCTGTTCCTTCCTTACATACGGTAATGGTGAAAGCCCCTCTTGATTTTACTTCTTCAATATTACTTACCATTTTTTCTAATAAAGCTTCCTGCGTAGCCACACTGATGACAGGCATTTCATCGGTAACAAGAGAAATGGTGCCGTGTTTTAACTCTCCTGCGGCATAACTTTCGGAATGAATGTATGAGATTTCCTTTAACTTAAGAGAACCTTCCATACTCAAAGTATAGTCAAGACCACGTCCGATATATAAAAGACTGTGGGTTGTAATTAATTTGCTGGCAACATACTGGCATCTGTCTGCACATTCCATGGTTTTTTCTATCACATCCGGAATTTTCTCCAATTCTGATGTCAGACGCATACATTCTTCTTTGCTGATGTGTCCCTGCGCATATGCCATTTCAAAAGCCAGAAGATACATTACGGACATCTGTACGGAGAATGCCTTGGTAGAAGCCACGGAAATCTCCGGACCTGCATGGGTGTACATAACCATGTCTGCCTCTCTTGCAATGGAAGACCCCTTTACATTTACCACTGCCAACACTTTAGCTCCCTTTTCATGTGCCAGATGGAGGGCAGCCTTTGTGTCTGCCGTCTCACCGGACTGGGAAATCACGATAACCAAATCATCCGGTGTGACAATCGGGTCTCTGTATCGAAATTCGGATGCAATATCTACCGTCACTTCGCATCTTGCCAGTTTTTCGATTACATATTTTCCAACCATGCCTGCATGCATGGCTGTACCACATGCCACAATAAAAATCTTTCTGATATTTTTCAGACTTTCTTCCGTAATGCCGCACTCAGAAAGATTCGGCATACCATCCACGATTCTCGGCGCAATGGTGGTCTTTACTGCGGTCGGCTGTTCGTGGATTTCCTTCAGCATAAAATGCTCATAACCACCTTTTTCCGCTGCATTCATGTCCAGATCAGAAACTTTTACTTCTTTTACAATTTCCTGTTTGTGGACATTACAAAATTCCACTCTGTCAGCTTTGATTGTGGCAATCTCATTTTCTTCTAACAGGTAATACTTTCTTGTATACTGTAAAATTGCCGGCACATCAGAAGCAATGAAGTTTTCTTCCTCTCCTACACCAATAATTAACGGACTGTCTTTTCTCACTGCAAAAATCTTATCCGGAAATTCTTTAAACATGATTCCCAGAGCATATGCCCCTCTGATATCTTTTAATGCCTTTATAATGGCATCTACCGGGTCTCCCTCATAATAGAAATCCAGCAGTTTTGCCACAGTTTCCGTATCTGTTTCGCTCTCAAAAGAATATCCTTTTCCAATAAGAAACTTTTTGATGTCTTTGTAGTTTTCTATAATACCGTTATGTACAATGGTAACCCGCTTACTTCCATGTGGATGGGAGTTAATGTCTGACGGCTCGCCGTGGGTCGCCCATCGGGTGTGACCGATGCCACAATGTCCGTCCGGTTTATGATTTTCATTAATTTTGTTTCTGAGATTCTGTAACTCTCCTTTGGACTTTTCCACTGTAATTGTTCCATTTTCAAACACAGCGATTCCTGCCGAATCATATCCTCTGTACTCCAGTTTGGACAAAGCATCCAGCAATACCTCCGTACAGTCTCTCTCTCCTACATATCCTACAATTCCACACATTATTTTCTCCTCCTATCAATAAATAATACGAATTGTTCCGCACTTCGTGCTCTCACAATTTTCATGCAGGCATAAAAATTATGACTTTTTTCCCTTCTTATAAAAGTGTCCTACATAATTATAATAACCGGTCATCTGTGCCGTATTGTTCAGATGAATCACATTGTTGAAACGTTCTCTGATAAACGAATCCAACTTCATCATATACTCATCAGCCGTTATTTTTCCTTCTGCTACCTGTGTCAGTCCCAGTTCCCAACTGGCTGTCAGTTCCGGATTCAGTAATGATTTAATGGAACCATGTACCACTCCGAATATCATTTCGCCTAACTGGGTCGGTGTAATAACCTGCGTTTTTTTATTTAATGCAATATATTTAATATTGGTCAGTTTCTTAATAATTTCAGCTCTGGTTGCACTGGTTCCAATTCCTGAACCTTTGATTTGTGCTCTCAAATCTTCATCCTCTATCAACTGCCCTGCGTTTTCCATGGCAAGAATCAAAGATCCTGATGTATACCGTTTTGGTGGAGATGTTTCTCCTTCTTTTATATTACATTGTGTTACAGGTATTGTATCTCCCTTCTTCATATTATACAACAAATTAAACAATTCTTCATCCAGACTTTGTTCTAAATTTTCACTATCCTTGTTTTCATTGGTTGCATGAACGTTTTTTGGGCTGTCTTTATCATCAGATTTTTGATTTTTCTTCTTTTCCTTGGGTACTCCTGCAATTTCAAAATATCCCTTTTGTACAAGAATTTTAAAGTTTGATGTAAACTGTTCCGTGGCGGTTGAACCATCCGAATATGTGGCAGGCATAACGCCTGTCAGTGTTGCTTTCTTGTAAATGGCAGGAGGATAAAAAATACTCAAAAATCTTCGTACAATTATCATATACACTTTTTGATTCATTGCCTTTTGTTTTGCCAATGCGTTCAATCCCTGACCGGTAGGGATGATGGCATAATGGTCCGTGATTTTTTTATCATCCGTATATTTTGTTTTTTCCAGACCCTTATACATTCCCTTGGCTAAAATATTTTTTGCAAAAGCGGCACACGGCCCATAGTTTTGCAGACCGCTGATATTTTTATGTATTTCTTTACACACTGCCGTGGAAAGCACTCTGGCGTCTGTTCTTGGGTAAGTTACCAGTTTTGCCTCGTACAGTTGCTGCACCACATTCAACGTTTCATCCGGACTGATTTTAAACATTTTGGAGCAGTCATTCTGAAGTTCTGCCAGATTATATAACAGAGGTGCCTGCTTCTTCTCATCTTTCATGGTAACAGACTTTATGGTCATCTCCAGAGGATACGGTTCTTTTCCCTGACCATGTTGTTCCAATGCTTCTATCAGTCCCTGAGCAGTTGTTTTTTCCTTGAAACCGTTCTCTTTATATAATAATGGAGACCCAAAAAATTTAGACCCTTTCACCGCCTTCCATTCCGTATCGATAGCACGTCCTGAAATGTCTGTCTGCGCCATAACCCGGTAAAAAGGTGTTTTCACAAAGCTTCTTATTTCCCGCTCGCGATTACAAATCATCCCCAGAACGCAGGTCATTACCCGACCCACATTAATGGACTTCCAGCCGTCTTTCAGGTAATTCTGAACGGAATTGCCATATTTTAATGTAAGAAGTCTGGAAAAGTTAATTCCCATCAGGTAATCTTCTTTTGCTCTGAGATATGCCGCGTCTGACAGATTGTCATATTCTGACAAGTCCTTTGCCTCCCTGATTCCTCTTAATATTTCTTCTTCCGTCTGAGAGTCAATCCAGACACGTTTTTCCACTTTTTCTTTTACCCCGGCTTCCTGCGCTACCAGTCTGTAAATATATTCTCCCTCACGTCCCGAGTCCGTACAGACATAAATCGTCTCTACATCCTCTCTGTTTAAAATACCTTTCACAATCTGAAACTGTTTTTTCACACCGGGAATTATCTCATATTTCCATTCCTTTGGAATAAAAGGCAAATCTCTCAAGTTCCATTTTTTATACTTTTCATCATATACTTCCGGATAACTCATGGTGACAAGATGACCCACACACCATGTGACAATCGCCCTGTCACTTTCCATATATCCGTCCCTTTTTGTCGTATTCAATTTCAATGCCTTTGCAAACTCTGTAGCGACACTTGGTTTTTCCGTAATAAACACTGCTTTTTTCATGCTGTCTCCTGAAATGATATGCAAATCCTTTATTTACTGATTTCATCTATGGTCTTCGTGTAAGATGGCAGAAAATCCCTGATAAATATTTCAACTTCTTCCATCTGCATTTCATCCAATACCTTTTTTGTAGCTGTCTCTGCTTTTGAAAAGTCAGTATTTCCGGTATGTCGCTCCTGAATACATTTAATATACGCCGTCAGTTTATCTGCCGCCTTTACATATTTCCATTCCTCACTGTCGTCTTCTATAAGAATGTTTCGATACGAATCCTGCATGTCTTCCGGAATTTCTGATAAAAGCTGATTTGCCGCAATATGTTCTACTCTTTTATATGCATCTCTGATTTCCGGTGCATAATATTTAATCGGAGTAGGAAGATCTCCTGTGATGATTTCTGTTGTATCATGCATAATTCCCATCATGGCAATATGTTCTTCATTTAAATGTTTGCCTAAACGTACATTTCCAATCACTGCCAGCGCATGGGCAATTACTGCCACTTCCAGACTATGCTCGGCAATATTTTCATTAATAGTATTCCGCATCAGTCCCCATCTGTGGATATATTTCATTCTGGCTAACATACCAAAAAAATTGTTCATAAATTTTTCTCCTTTGTAAAGAAAGATAATAACTTTTATAGTATATCAAATTTTCTACAAATTAGCCACCGGAAACTAGATAAAAAAGATTTCACAATTTACAGTTTTATATTATTTTTTGTGATATAATACTATCAATATTTTTAACCGTAGTAATATTAAATGCTACATCTTCATATCGAAGTAAAAATACAAGTATATTTTTTCAGGAGGAAAAACAAACGAAAAATCCGAACATCTGTTCACAGGGGGGGGTACGCATATGGTACTTGGATAACCTAAAGACAATCGTTAAATAAAAAACTAAATTCCATTTGTAAAATTTTAAATTCAATTAACTAGAAGTTACTCCTGCACAGTGTATAATGAAATCAGG
>CAJFUA010000035.1 GCA_904420085.1 uncultured Eubacterium sp.
CGGGCTGCGCCCTATATCAATTTTAGCCATGCCTAAGCTCTAAATGCTCCGCATTTATTCGCTTAACGGGCTGCGCCCTATAATTATGAAACAAATCACGCATTTTTGCAAGTAAACTTGCAAATGGTGCTTTGTTTCATAATTGCATGGCTTAAGCCAAAATAAAGTTGTCGATGAGGCGTGTCTTTCCAATGTACACTGCCATTGCAACCAGCATTGGCGCCTTAATTTCTTTTTGCTGCTGCATTGTCAGTCCGTTGACAGCTTTCACGTAATCTATTTTTGCCAGAGGCTCTGTCTCAATATTTGCTTTCATTTTAGCCACAAGCACATCCGCATCTGTTTCGCCTTCTGCTACCAGTTTCTTTCCTAATGCAACGGTTTTGCTGAGAATTAACGCCGCCTTTCTTTCCTCCGCAGAAAGATAGGTATTTCTGGAACTTTTTGCCAGTCCGTCTTCTTCCCGGACAATCGGGCATCCTACCACATTGACATCCATATTTAAATCCTGCACCATATGCTTAATAATGGCAAGCTGCTGCGCATCCTTCTCTCCAAAATATGCGTTGTCCGGCTGTACAATATTAAATAATTTATTTACTACCGTGCACACGCCCCGGAAATGTACCGGACGGCTCAGACCGCATAACTCTTCTGTCAACACGGACATATCTACATAGGAACTGAAATCCTCATGATACATTTCCTCCGGTTCCGGGTGAAAGATTAAATCCACGCCCAGACTTTCGCAAAATCTGCTGTCCTTTTCCAAATCTCTCGGATAACTGTCCAAATCCTCTGTGGGACCGAACTGCATTGGATTTACAAAGATGCTGACAACCACTTTGTCATTATCTTCCCGCGCTTTTGTAATCAGACTTCCATGTCCTTCATGCAAATATCCCATGGTCGGCACAAACCCTACGGTTTCACCATCTTTTTTCCAATTTTTAACCAGTTCTCTTACTTCCTTAATTGTACCTACAACTTTCATTTTTTAATCCTTTCGCAACATCATATCCTTTTTATGACATATTCCTTCTTTGTTGATATTTTCTAGTATAATTTTTCGATAATATCATCATCAATTTTGTATGTGTGTTCTTCTGCCGGGAAACTTCCGTCCTGTACCGCCTGAATATAGTCTTTGAATGCTCCTTTCATAATCTCCCCAACGCTTGCAAACTGTCGTACAAACTTTGGTACATAATCTGTAAACATTCCCAACATATCCTGATATACCAACACCTGACCGTCACATCCGGCTCCTGCCCCGATGCCAATGGTAGGAATATCAAGCATTTCTGTAATCTTGGCGGCAAGTTTTGCCGGAACGCCTTCTAAGACCACCATGGTTGCTCCTGCTTCCTGCACTGCCTTGGCATCTTCTATTAATTTCTTCGCCGCTGCCTCTGTCTTTCCCTGCACTTTAAATCCGCCAAAGGCATTGATAGACTGCGGTGTTAATCCGATATGGGCGCACACCGGAATGGAAGCTTTTACGATTGCTTCTATCTGAGGCGCCACCTCCACGCCGCCCTCTAATTTCACCATGTTGGCATGTCCTTCTTTCATCAGACGGCCAGCGTTGACCACCGCATCATATACAGACGTCTGGTAGGACATAAACGGCATGTCGCAAATCAGCAGTATGTCCTTAATTCCACGGGATACTGCGGCACAGTGATGTATCATATCCTCCATGGTGACCTGAATGGTATCTTCATATCCAAGCACCGTATTTCCTAAGGAATCACCTACCAATATGGTATTTACTCCCACCTCTTCCATCAGTTTTGCCGTGGAATAATCATAGCAGGTAAGCATGGTTATTTTTTTTCCTTCCTGCTTTTGCTGTAATAATGTATTCACTGTATTTTTCATTTCAGAATTTCCTCCATTTTATGATAATCTCTATCCTTATTTTTCATCTTTGCGATTTCAAGTATCTCTTCTGACACCGACTGATAAACCGTGCGCGCATTGCCTTCCAACACTGCCAGATGCTTTTTGACCGTTTCCATATCATTTCGCTCAATGGGTCCTGTCAATGCAGCCTCGCATCCGTCTTTTAAAATGTGTTCCACATTTCCTTCGATAATCGGCGAAAGCGCCTTATGCGCCGATTCTTCATCAAAACCGCATTCCATAAGCAGCCGCCGGCTTAATCCGATTAACCCCACTACAAGATTGCTGGCAATGGCCGCCGCACCATGATATTTTACTTTGTCCTCTTTTTGAATCACACATACTGTATTTCCAAAACTCTCGAACAAAGCTTTCATATCTTCAATTTTTTCTTTTGCACCTTCTATTGTGAAATAACTCCCTGAAAGCTCTTTGTACGAATGATATTTATCACTTACTGCAAAGAGCGGGTGGATAGAAAATCCGAAACCTCCAAGTTCCGAAATATCCGAAAAGATTTCTGATGATAATGCACCACTGGTGTGGCAAATAATTTTTCCACGAATGTCTGTCACTTTGATTTGTTCCCAGACTGTTTCAATCAGACCATCGGGAACTGTCAAAAATAAGACCTCACTATCCTTGACTAATAATTCCAAGTCAGTATAACTTTTAGATTTTGTGAATTCTGCCGCCTCTGCGGCATCTTTTTCAAATTCGCTGTAATAACCCACAACCGTCTGGTTATTATCCGCCAAATATTTTCCCAGGGAAAATCCAACCTTCCCCGCACCTATAAATCCAATTTTCATGGGCATCCCTCCTTTTGTGGCAGGGACAATGAGTCTCATTCTCCAAGATATGAGCTGCGCTCCAATCTTTATAGTGAAAAAATATTATATTTTCATCGGTACAGTTTCTTTCGAATACCATCCGCAAACAATGTAACATAAAAGCGAAACTAATGCAATTACTTTTCTAAACTGTAAATATAATCTTATATGCCCAGGCATCCCACAGGCACTACCAATACTCCATCCTTTCTTTTATAAGCATAGTTGCCGGTCGCTGTCAGTACCATCATAAATGAAGGATTCTTCATTTTGGAAGTATCAATTCTTTTTTGCAGTTTTTGCAAATTTGCTGCACCTTCTTCTATTAATTTATCTCCTCCCAACTTTATTTCTATCAAACCATATTTGCCATTTCGCAAGTGTATTACAGCGTCACACTCCAACCCTGACTGGTCTCTGTAATGATAGATTTTACCATCCAGATAATCTCCATAAACTCTCAAATCTCTGACGCACATACTTTCAAAAACCAGACCAAATGTATTCAAATCATTAATCAAGTCCTCCGGAGCAATCCCCAATGCTGCGGTTGCAATAGACGGATCCACAAAATGCAGCGTATTCGAAGTTCTAATGGCTGTTTTCGAGCGTAAATTAGGGTTCCACGCCTCCAGTTCCTCTATAACAAACATTTCTTTCAATGCTCTGATATATGCATATATGGTGTCCTGACTAATTGTCTCCACTTCATTGGTCAGCATATCCTGATAAATCTTGGATAATTTAGCCTGAGATGAAATATTTCTTGCATAAGATCTGACTAATCTTCTGATTCTGGATGGATCTCTTTCTATTCCATCATATTGGTTCATATCAATTTCCACCACTGCATCCACATAATCAATCGCCTGTCTGAGTGCCACCTGTTCTGAAGCATGAATTGCTTTGGGCCATCCTCCTCTACACACCAAAAAAGCCATATCCGTCAATTCAAGGTTGTTTATTGATGCAATATCTGTCTCGCCATGAAATAATTTTTCCAGCGATACTTCGCCATTAGATTCTCCTGATTCCAACAAACTCATAGGGCGCATCAGCATTCTCCCTATTCTTCCTGTACCGGAATGGCTGATGTCTGATTTATCCACCGGTGTTGTTGAGCCCGTTAAAATAAACTGTCCCCATGCATCTCTTTGATCTATTTCAAAACGAACCGCATCCCATAGTACCGGTGCCAACTGCCATTCATCTATTAAACGTGGTGTATCTCCTTTTAGGATCAACTCAGGATTAATTTCTGCCAATTGAATATTCTGTTTTCTGTTTTTTGGGTTTTGCATATAAATAATACTTTTTGCTAACTGTTCGGCTGTCGTCGTCTTACCGCACCATTTTGCTCCTTCTAACAATATTGCCCCTTTTTCTTCTAGTCGCTGTTTTAAAATATTATCTGCAATTCGGTTCATATATTTTTTCATAAACTACCTCTTACGATTATTATTTTGCCTGTTTTTCTTTATTATATATCAACACTTTATCATTTATTCGGCAGTTTGTAAAGTTTTCATTCGGCAGTTTGTAGGATTTTTATTCAGCAGTTTGAAGCATTTTCGTTCGGCAGTTTGAAAAAATTAACCCTCCAAGAGAAACTTTCAGCATTGTTTCTTTCGGAGGGTTTTCTATCCTTTTATTAAATTTACAGAAACTCTACCCCATGGGCTTTCGCATATTCCACATCTTTCTGTGGCCAGATCGATGCCTGCACTTCGCCCAAATGTGCTTTCCTGAGAAAGAACATACAGATTCTGGACTGTCCGATACCGCCGCCGATGGTATACGGGAGTTTGCCCTCTAAAAGCGCCTTTTGATACGGCAATTCCGCTCTTTCCTGACATCCTGCTTTTTCCAACTGCTCCCTTAATGTATCTTCGTCCACGCGGATACCCATTGAGGACAGTTCCAATGCCATGTCCAGTACAGGGAAATAAACAATAATATCTCCGTTTAATTTCCAGTCGTCATAATCCGGTGCCCTGCCGTCATGAGGTTCTCCGCCGGCAAGTTTATCCCCTATCTGCATCAGAAAAACTGCGCCATATTCTTTTGCCGCTTTATCCTCCCTCTCCTTCGGAGTGAAATCCGGGTATCTGTCTTCCAATTCCTGTGTAGTGATAAAAGTAATCTCTTCCGGGAGAAAACATTCCACATAATTATATTTATTGGCTATGTATTTTTCGGTTACACGGAGCGCTTCATATACGGACTTTACCGTATCTTTCAGCGTATCAATGTTTCTGTCTTCCTTGTTGATAATCCGCTCCCAGTCCCACTGATCCACATAACTGGAATGAATATTATCTGTGTCTTCATCACGGCGAATGGCATTCATGTCCGTGTATAGCCCTTCACCTACGCTAAATTCATATTTTCCTAACGCTGCCCGTTTCCATTTTGCCAGAGAGTGAACAATCTCAACTTCCCGGTCATCCTGCTCTTTAATGCCGAATTTCACCGGTCTTTCCACGCCGTTCAGATTGTCGTTCAGACCGGAATCCGATTCAACAAATAACGGTGCGGATACACGGTGAAGATTCAGCTGTGTAATTAATTCTCTCTGAAAAAAATCTTTTACCTGCTTAATTGCGTGCTCCGTCTGCTTAATATCTAAAAAAGGTTTGTACCCTTCCGGGATAACAATATGGCTCATAAAATTTTCTCCAATCTACTCCTATTTTTCATTTTTATTATAAATCACAGTTATTCACTGTTCTTGGGAACGGAATAACGTCACGGATATTGCTCATACCTGTAAGATACATGACACAGCGCTCAAATCCAAGTCCAAAGCCTGCATGTCTTGTGGAACCATATTTGCGGAGGTCAAGATAAAATCCATAGTCTTCCGGATTCAGATTGCACTCTTCCATTCTGGCTGCAAGTGTATCATAATTGTCCTCTCTCTGACTTCCTCCAATAATCTCACCAATACCCGGAACCAGACAATCCATGGCTGCAACAGTTTTACCGTCATCATTCAGTTTCATGTAGAATGCCTTGATTTCCTTTGGATAATCCGTTACAAATACAGGCTTTTCAAAAACTTTTTCCGTAAGATAACGCTCATGTTCTGTCTGCAGGTCGCATCCCCAGCTTACCTTATAATCAAATTCGTCGTTATGCTCCTCCAGAATCTTAATTGCCTCTGTATATGTGATATGACCGAAATCTGAATTTAATACATGATTTAATCTTTCAAGTAACCCTTTATCTACAAACTGGTTAAAGAAGTTGATTTCTTCCGGAGCATTTTCAAGCACATAGGAAATGATATACTTAATCATGCTTTCAGCCAACATCATATCATCTTCCAAATCGGCAAAAGCGATTTCCGGTTCAATCATCCAAAACTCAGCGGCATGACGTGTGGTGTTGGAATTTTCTGCACGGAATGTCGGTCCAAACGTATATATATTCTTAAACGCCTGCGCATATGTCTCTCCGTTTAACTGACCGCTGACCGTCAGATTGGTCGGCTTGTTGAAAAAGTCCTGCGTAAAATCAACCTTTCCGTCCTCTGTCTGCGGCAGATTATTCAAGTCCATGGTAGTAACCTGAAACATTTCTCCTGCGCCTTCACAGTCACTTCCCGTAATAATCGGTGTGTGTACATAAACGAAATCACGCTCCTGAAAGAATTTGTGAATGGCATATGCAATTAAAGAACGTACTCGAAATACCGCCTGAAATGTATTGGTACGAGGTCTCAAATGAGAAATCGTTCTCAGATATTCAAAGGTATGTCTTTTTTTCTGTAACGGATAGTCCGGGGCTGAAGCACCTTCAATACATACCTCTGTTGCCTGAATTTCAAACTTCTGTTTTGCCTGTGGAGTCGGCGTCAGTACACCTTTAACAATCAGCGCCGCACCTACATTTAATTTGCTGATTTCTTCGAAATTCTCCAATGCATCAGAATACACCACCTGCAACGGCTCAAAAAATGTTCCGTCATTTACAACCAGAAAGCCAAAAGTCTTACTGTCTCTTTTACTTCTGAGCCATCCGCCAAAAGTTACTTCTTTATTTAAATATTCTTCTTCCTTATGGTACAAATCTCTTATATTAACTAAGTCCATAACAACCTCCGTGATAAATTTCCATTTTTATCTATCAATTATAGAGCATTCAGCATAAAGTTGCAATGTTTAAATCATAAAAAAGCATTTAAAGCCCGGAGTATCATTTCCCGGGCTTTAAATGCTTTTTAATTTTTATCATTTTAATTATTTATCAGCTTTTGTTGTCTCTGCCTTTGTTTCTTTATCTGCTGTAGTTTCTTTATCTGTGGAAGCTTCTGTTGTTGCTTCCTCTGTTGTCGGTGCTTCTGTTGTTGGCGCTGAACCCTTCTTCATCTCAACATTTTCGCAGATAACATCTCTCACTTTAATCAGTAAAAGATTTAACTGGATTGTTTCTTTGACAGTGTCTTCACCATAACTTTCCGTTAAAGTTTTAAGGCTGGCACCATAGTTCTTCTCAGCAAATGCATCGCCCTCTTCTTTGTAAAGCTTCTCAACGTCATAACCTTCTTTATCTGCGATTGCAAAGATAACCATTCTGCTCTTCATTGCTTCCTTGGACTGTTTATCCCATTCTTCTTCTGTCATGCCTGTCACTTCCAGATAAGACTTCAGATCTGAAATACCATAAGCGGAATACTGTGCAACGATAGATGATTCTGCTTCTGACTCATATTCTTCCAGCGCTTTTTTATCATATTCATCCACTTTGCAGTCAGCTAAATAGTCTGTCCATAAGCCGTTCATAATCTTGTTATATTTTAATTCTTTTTTCTGATATTCCTTGTATTCCTTAACAGTCTTTAAGCCTTCGTTTTTATAGTTTTCTTTTACAAAAGCGTCATCCAATTCAGGAGTTTCTGTTTTCTGTAATGATTTAATTTTATAAGTAAACCATACATCCTTGCCTGATAAGTCAATATCCTTTTTATTGACTGTTACTGTCTGTCCATAATCTTTAGGGAATTTTAATTTCTTTGTAAATGTATCGCCAACCTTATGGCCTTTCATTGCCTTTACAAATCCGTCAATAAACGTCTGTCCTCCAACGGTTTCAGAAGCCATGTCTGCCGTCTGGTCTTCAGCTGATCCACCGTCAAATGCTACTTTCTTGCCATTCACTTCAATCTTTCCGGTAAAATCAAATACAACGGAAGAATCTGATTTAATCGTTCCCTTTTTCAATGTCTTTGTTGTTGAATGATTAGACAAATCAGTGTCAATGGTGCTTTGTAACTCATCATCCGTTACCTTAATATCATCTTCATATGCCGGTAATCCTTTATAATCTGCCAGCTTTACTGTTCCTAAGTCTGTCTCTACGGAGCCTGAACCGGAACTTCCGCAAGCTACTAATCCCAATGCCATTGTTGCTGATAATGCAACTGCTAAAACTTTTTTTAACATTTTGTCTTGTCTCCTCTTCTATTTTTTGCTTAGAGTTCTATGCTCTCTAAACATGCATACATTTGATTTTATCATATAAGCCTGATTATTTAAAGTGCAAATTTTAAATAAGAAGACTGTTCACAAAATGGTCACAAATCTGCGTCTGCGATTCTTATAAAGCACTTTTATGGAACTATAAAAAACGCCTTTCTATTACGGAATATTTCTCTTTTCGTCAAATTATCAAATTTCAATGAGAAAATTTTGAGAATTCATTGTAAACAGAAATATATTACATATATTTTCGTGGAGCCAGGGCAAATACATATGTAAAGGTTTGTAAGATTTATAGCGGGTCAAGATATATTACATATATTTTCCCTCAAACCAGCAAATGTATATGTAAGAATTTTTTTAATCCACGTCCAAACCAAACAAATTACATATATGTTTTCTAAAACTAAGAACAAATATATGTAATTCTCCAAAAACGTGTAAAAGGAAATGTTGAAAATACATCGGAAAACTCAAAAAATAATGCTTTCTATATGTAATGTTATAAAATATTTTATGAGAGAAGGATAGATCCCCTTTACTCGCAGAAAATTTTGCATGATAAAAGTAAAAAACATTTGCCTAAACAGTAAGGCAAATGTTTTTTTATCACACTATACTATTTTTTTTCCGGTCAGTTTCTCATAACCTTCTAAATAAATTGCGATTGTTTTATCTTCAACTTCTTTTGGAAGCGTCCAGTCGTGGTCGTTTGATTTTAACCAGTCACGGGCAAACTGTTTGTCATAAGACGGCTGTCCGTGTCCCGGCTCATATCCTTCTGCCGGCCAGAAGCGGGAACTGTCCGGTGTGAGCATTTCATCTCCGATGACAATGTTTCCATCTTCATCTAAGCCGAACTCAAACTTTGTATCAGCAATAATAATACCACGCTCCAAAGCATAGTCTGCACATTTTTTATAAAGAGCAATGGTATACTCTTTCAGTTTTGCTGCATACTCCTCACCTTTTCCCGGAAACTGCTTTTCCAGAACTTCGATACTTTTCTCATAAGAAATATTCTCATCATGGTCTCCCAATTCCGCCTTTGTAGATGGTGTGTAAATCGGTTCCGGTAATTTATCGGATTCCCGAAGTCCTTCCGGAAGTTTAATTCCACATACCGTTCCGTTTTCCTGATAACTTGCCCAGCCACTGCCTGTAATATATCCACGTACAATACACTCAATCGGTAGCATTTCCAGCTTCTTGCACATCATACTGTTTCCATCAAACTGAGGCTGTCTGAAAAATTCAGGCATGTCGTTGACATCCACGGATATCATATGGTTTGGAACAATATCTTCCGTCATATCAAACCAGAATTTGGACATCTGTGTAAGAACAGTTCCCTTCTTCTGAATAATGTTTTTAAGTATCACGTCAAAACAACTGATTCTGTCTGTTGCCACCATAATCAGGCTGTCGCCATTGTCATAGATTTCCCTAACTTTTCCTTCTTTAATCGGTTTCATCTGCTCTCCTCTCTACTTCCTTATAAATATCGTTTTGATTTTTTTGATCCTTTCGTTCGGACACAGTTCGATTCCGCTTCGCTACATCTCACTGTATTTGCTCCGCAAATACCGGAAAACAAACAGTTTCCACAGCGTGCAAGCACTCTGTGGAAACTGTTTATTTTCCGGTGCTTGTCCGAACTATGTTATACGTTTATCTCGGCGTGTATTCCGAGTATATCTTTGTTTGCTTCCAGTATCGGATAAATTTCTTCTTTTAAGAACTCGTCCACCTGTTCCGGCGAACGTCCCACATATTTGCTTGGATCCATGGTTTTCTGAAGGTCTTTCAGTGACATGTTGAATGCATCATCATTTGCAATCAGCTCTAACAGGTTATTGTCAAGACCTTTCTGTTTTACATTGGCTCCCGCTTCCATGGACAGTTCACGAATCTTTTCGTGCATCTCCTGTCTGTTTCCGCCTGCTTTTACGGCATCCATCATAATATTTTCTGTTGCCATAAACGGAAGTTCACTCATCAGTCTCTTTGTAATAACTTTATCATAAACTACCAGTCCGTCTACCACGTTCAGGT
Organism: uncultured Eubacterium sp.; assembly: GCA_904420085.1. Classification (GTDB taxonomy): domain Bacteria; phylum Bacillota; class Clostridia; order Lachnospirales; family Lachnospiraceae; genus Eubacterium_G. The sequence continues at coordinate 10,280 of CAJFUA010000035.1, forward strand.
ATAAATCCAAAATGCCGTCAATGGCGAGGAAGGACTCCGGAACACTCAGTCTCTTGTTTGCAGAATCATCCAGTGTTCGCTCAAACCACTGTGTGGCTGATGTGATTGCCGGATTTAATGCAGTTACCATGACATAATTGGCAAGAGATGCAATGCGTTCACTTCGCATCGGATTTCTTTTATATGCCATTGCCGAGGAACCAATCTGGTTCTTCTCGAACGGTTCTTCAATTTCTTTCAAATGCTGCAACAGACGGATATCATTGGAGAATTTGTGAGCGCTGGCCGCAATACCTGCCAGTACATTCAGCACTCTTGTATCCATCTTTCTGGAATAGGTCTGACCGGAAACCGGAAAACATTTTTCAAATCCCATTTTGCGGGCAATCTTCTTTTCCAATTCCTTGATTTTTTCGTGGTCTCCCTCGAACAATTCCAGGAAACTGGCCTGCGTTCCCGTTGTTCCTTTGCTTCCCAACAGCATCATGTTATCTAAAATATAATCAAGGTCTTCTAAATCTAATTTTAATTCCATCAACCACAGCGCCGCCCTCTTTCCTACCGTTGTAGGCTGTGCCGGCTGAAAATGTGTAAATGCCAGAGTTGGCTGAGCCTTATATTTATCGGCAAACTTTGCAAGTTCGTTGATAACGTTAATCAACTTTTTGCGAACCAGTTTTAATCCCTCTGTCATAATGATAATATCTGTATTATCACCTACATAACATGAAGTGGCTCCCAGATGAATGATTCCCGCCGCCTTCGGACATTGAAGACCGTAAGCATATACGTGGGACATCACATCATGGCGGACTAATTTTTCTCTTTCCTTTGCGTCTTCATAATTAATATTGTCTGCATTGGCTTTTAATTCATCAATCTGCTCCTGGGTAATATTCAGTCCCAGTTCCATCTCTGATTCTGCAAGGGCAATCCAAAGTTTTCTCCATGTTTTAAACTTCATGTCCGGAGAAAAAATATACTGCATTTCCTTACTTGCATATCTTTCCGATAACGGACTATTATATCTGTCGTTACTCATAACCTTCCTCCTGAAAATTTATTTCTGATATTCACCCCGAATATCCTCTTTAGGCGGTTCCATCGGATATTTTCCTGTAAAACACCCGGTGCATATGGAATTTCCGCCTGATATTTCTATCAATCTATTTACATCCAGATATGCCAGACTGTCACAACCGATCACCTGTCTGATTTCCTCTAAAGTGCGGTTATAAGCAATCAGCAATTCTTTGTTCGGCACATCTGTCCCAAAATAGCACTCACTGATGAATGGCGGGGAACTGATTCTGACATGAACCTCTTTTGCCCCGGCATCTCTTAACATCTGAACAATTCTGTCACTGGTGGTACCTCTGACAATGGAATCATCAATCATAATAACTCTTTTACCGGCGACTGCTTCTTTCAGTACGTTTAACTTTATTCTGACACTGGACTCACGGCTTTTCTGCTGTGGTTTAATAAACGTCCGTCCTACATAACTGTTTTTTACGAAGGCTGTGCCGTAAGGGATTCCCGACTGCATGGCATATCCCATGGCCGCAACGTTTCCCGATTCCGGTACGCCGACCACAATATCTGCCTCTGCCGGACTGTCGATTGCCAGATATTTTCCTGCCATAATTCTGGAATGATATACGCTGACCCCATCAAAACAACTGTCCGGTCTTGCAAAATAAATATACTCAAATACACATCTTGCCTGTTTTTCAGGTTGCAGACAAAGGGATTTGTCGGACCGGATGCCGTCTTTATCAATGGTTACAATCTCGCCGGGCTCCACATCTCTTACAAACTCTGCCTCAACCGTATCGAGGGCGCATGACTCAGATGCTAAAATATAAGCATTGTCTCTTTTTCCGATACACAAAGGCTTAAATCCATAAGGATCTCTTGCTCCGATTAGCTTGCGCGGACTGGAAACTACCAGTGCATAGGCGCCCTTAATCTTTTTCATGGCTTTTGCCACTGCTTCCTCCGCCGTCTTTGACTGAATCCTTTGTCTTGCAATGTGATAGGCAATCACTTCTGAATCAATGGTCGTCTGGAAAATGGCTCCGGTATATGCCAGTTCTTCCCGCAATTCATTGGCATTAATCAGATTTCCATTATGCGCCATCATCAGCGTTCCTTTCACATAATTCAGAACCAGAGGCTGGGCATTACTTGGAATACTGTCTCCCGCCGTGGAATATCTGCAATGGCCTACACCGATATTTCCTCTCAGTTTTGCCAGATTCTCCTGGTCAAATACTTCGTTGACCAGTCCCATGCCTTTCAGCAAATCTACCTTTCTGGGACCACCGGTGTCTGATACTGCAATACCACAGCTTTCCTGTCCTCTGTGCTGCAACGCAAAAAGTCCATAATAAATCGTGGAGGCAACATCATTGCCATCCAAATCATACATACCAAATACGCCGCACTCCTCGTGTGGTTTATCCGGTTCTCCAGACATGCTTACATCTCTCATATTCATTTTTAATCTCCTAACTTTTTGGGGATATCCGTGCCTTACGTCAGCCCCGGAATCCACCGTTGATTTCTCAACTTTATTCCCATATTTTTCAAAAATAAAAAAAGTGAAAATGAAAATATCTTGTATTCTTTTTTCATTTTCCTCCTTCATGTGTAGTCCTGTGGCAGTGTTTTTTGTAAAACACCACGGGTTCATTATAAAACGAAGAAAAGAGAAAATCAACACGGATTTTCTCTTCCTTTTAAATGAAAACAGTCTCTGTTTCAAATGAACGGCTTCACATTACCATAATGCGCACTTCCACACCTTGATCACTCATGAATTCTTCCATTTCATAAAAACCTCTTGTGTAAATTTGGGTAAGTTTATTATTTCTGCAATCCAAAAAATGTAAACACGTAGAACCTATGACTAACTCTTGCAATTGATTGTTCGAACAATCCAAATTATATTCCAATATTTCTAATTTCCTTATGTCCAACTTTTTTAATTTATTATACGAACAATCCAGTTCTATTAAAGACTTTAATCTATTTAATCTCAATTGATGAATTCGGTTATGGGAACAATTCAGGCCTTCCAATCCCTCCAGTCTTCTCAGTTTTAAGTTTGTAATCCTATTATATGAGCAGTCTATATCATATAAATTTTTTAAACCTTTAACAGTTAAACTGCGAATGTTATTTTGGGAGCAATTAACCTCTTCCAATTTTTTTAAAGGCATTACATTCACCTCTGCTATTTTGTTATTTGAGCAATTTAACTGCGTTAGATTTTTCGATTCGCCTAAATCAACTTTTTTTAGTTTGTTATTGGAACAATTCAGCTCTCTTAATTTACTCAAATTGCCAAATTTTAATTGATTTATTTTATTTTTCGAACAATCCAATGACTGTAAATTTGTTAAACTATTTATTTGCAATCTTTTTATTTTGTTCTTTGAACAGTTTAATGTTTCCAACCCGCTTAAATTTTTTAATCTTAATGTTTTTATCTTATTATTGGAACAATCTATGTCTTGTAATTTGTCCGATTTCTGCACATCGAAGTCTCTTATTTTATTGTCAGAAAAATACAATGATTTCAAGGATTGTAAATTTTTTGTATGTAATTTTTGCAATTTATTATTTTCACAGTTCAAATATTGTAATTTTGTCTGTTTTGATATATCCAGTTTTTTTATTTCGTTATAAGAGCAATCCAATTTTTTTAATTTTCCTGCTCCGTTAGAATTTAACTTCAATACCTTCATTCCATTGCTAAAACAATATAACTGCTCTAATTTCTGTAGTTTTCTAACATCCAGACGATCAATGTTATTCATGGAACAATCCAGATTTTTTAATTGAATACATTTCGATACGTTTAGTTGTTTCATCCTATTATAACTGCAATTTAATATTCGTATCTTTTTTAATTTACCAAGATGTATTTTTCTTATATTGTTACCCTCAACATCCAGATGTCTTAATTCTGAAAACTGATTAAAATTTATAACACCTTTCAAATCACATATGTTCCACACGATTTTTTCCAATCGACCGGTCACAGGATTCCACCCGTATTGCTTTTTATTGTCAAGATTGGTAGGAACCTTTCCTCCCGATTTTCGTTTTTCATTAATAATTTTTTCTAACGCTTTAACGTCATCTGCATTTTTTGTGGTGGCTGCCCTTGCGTCAATGCTCATACCGCCAAATACAAACAGCATTACTAATAATAACGTATATAATTCTATCTTTCTCTTAGTCATAAACTCTCCTTTTTCAATGCTTGTCAGACAACTTTTATATATTTTTATCTCTCCAATATATCTAAATGATTATACTCAGCCTGCCAACATCTAGGTTTACTACAAACCAATCTGAACCTACAAAAATGCTTCTATTTCATAAAAAGCAAAACCCTTTTTGATTGTTTTTTTGTTTTTTTCTTCCAATCCAATGATTTCAACATTTTTATCACATGTAATTTCATATAGAGACATTTGATCCACTTCCGTAAAATCTATTCTTTCTATCCTGTTTTTCTGGCATTTAATATCTTGAATACTTAAGACTGTTTCAAGATTCAACTGGGTTAGTTGATTGTTTTCGCAATATAAAAAATCCAGTACGCTGTTTGGTTTGAATTTAATCGTTTTCAATTGATTATGTCCACAGGACAAACCCCATTGTAAATCACAGCTGCTTGCATCCAATTCTGTCAGCCGATTGTATCTACAGCTTAGCATTTTTAATCTTTTTAAGCCTTTAAGATTCAATTTTTTTAATTTATTATGATCACATCCTAAAATTCTTAATTTTTTATTGTTTTTTTAATTTAACCGGCGTATGTTATTTTTATCACAGATAAAAAATTTAAGATTTTTCACTTTCGTAAGATTAATTCTTTTTAACCTATTGTTTATTACCTCCAAATCTTCCAGCATTTCCAGTTTACCCAACTTAATACCCGTTATCTTATTGCCGTTGATATACAGTTTCTTTAATCCCTTAAAGGAACTGACATCTACTTTTCCCTTGATTTCCTTTCTATTCCATATGATACGGGTTAATCTTCCTGTTTCCCTGCTCCACCCGTATTGCTTTTTATTTTCAAGATTGGTGGAAACCTTTCCTCCCGATTTTCGCTTTTCGCTGATAATTTTTTTTAATTCTTTAACATCATGTGCATTTTTTGTGACAGCCGCCTTTGCGTCAATACTCATACCGCCAAAAACAAACAGCATTACTGACAGTAACATATATAATTTTATCTTATTCCTATTCATAAAAATTTCCCTCCCTTTTTGATTCCGGATTTTTATCTCTTCTTTTTGTTTTTCTTCTTACTTTTTTTCTTTTTAGGCTGAATTTTTTTTGCAAATTTCTTTAAATATTTCGTAGATGAAGTAATCGATTCATAGTAACGTTTGCTTTTTTTACCCTTCCATACCCAGACATTTTTTTTATTATTAAAAGTTACATTTTTATTATCTGCTGTAAATTTATGTACCACTTCTCCAAGATAATCTTTCCCACTTTCTTCTAAACGCTTCATAAATTTTTTATTTATATATTGAGGATATTTCCCGGCAATGACAGCTCCGGTTTTTTTATCGATATAAAATCTTTCCTTTGCATATGACCAGGTATTTACGGTTTTTCCATTCCTTTGAAAAGTATGCGCATTATGGTCTTGGATTGTATGCAGCCCCTTACCCAATTCCGTGTATGCTCTTTCTTTTTTTCCCTTTTTCCATAACTTTACCGCTTTCTCTAGTTGTTTATTTTTGACGGATGCATATCCTTTATGCCCATGCCATTTATGCTGTTTACGATACTTCCTCTTACCATCTGGGATAACACACCCATCTAACAGTTCTTCCGGGTATTCCCCTTTTTTCCATCCTAATTTTTTCCTTATCTTGTTAAATGCTTTTCGGGTCATTGCTTTATGAACATCGCCTCCCCACATTCCTGTCGGATCCACCATGTTCACCGGGTCATTATCGCAGTACACATACCAGTTTTCCCCGTCAAGCGCCGGGTCTTCACTGATAAATCTTCCTGTGTCCGGGTCATAATATCTGGCCCGCAGATATGTATATCCACTTTCTGCATCATAGTATTCTCCACTATATCTGTATGGATTCTCGTCCGCATCATCTGTTTCTGATTTCTGTACACCAAAACTGTTGTATTCATAGTTTTTAATAACTGTTGCCACATACACTTTCACAGTGTTCTTCCCCATACGCCATAAGTATACTTCATAAAATTTCCTTCTATAAAAAATCCCCGAACACAACCATATTGAAATCCAGATTATATCTGATACATCAATCTGATTATGCTCAGGGATTTTATTGTTCATTATCAATGTTTTTCATATACAATCGTTCTTATACTCTTTTATTAATTGTATCATGATCTACATTGATTTACAACATTTTTTCATCAATTTTCTATCATCTTTTTATCATTCTTAGAGCAATTCTTTCAGCAGTTTATTTACTACCGCCGGATTTGCCTTACCCTGTGTAGCCTTCATGGTCTGTCCTACCAGAGCGCCAATGGCTTTTCCTTTGCCGGAGCGGACGTCTTCCACTGCCTTTGGATTTTCCTCAATCACTTTCTTTACCACTTCCCGCAGTGCGTCTTCGTCGTTATCCTGTTTCATGCCATGCTCCTCCACATACACCTCAGGATCCATATTGGTCTGAAACATTTCCTCAAAAACTTCTTTTGCACTGCCACGGTTAATCACGTTTTCTTCCACCAGATGTATCAGTTTTGAGAGATTGTCTGCGGAAAATCTGATTTTATCCGGGTCGATTCCCGTCTCTTTACACAGGCGCATGGTTTCACCTAAAATCCAGTTGCTCACTTCTTTAGGTCTGTTTCCTAAGGCAACTGTTTCTTCAAATAAATCTGCCAGTGGCTTATATAACGTAATAATGTCCGCATCATATTCCGGAAGTTCAAATTCTTCCATATATCTGGACATTTTTTCATCCCGAAATTCCGGTTGTCTGGATTTCACTTCTTCCATCCATTCCTCACTGATGATTACCGGAACCAAATCCGGGTCTGGAAAATATCTGTAATCCTGCGCATCCTCTTTCGAGCGCATTGCATAGGAATATTCCTTGACATCATCCCAACGTCTGGTTTCCTGAATGACTTTTTCTCCTGACTCAATTAAATCAATCTGTCGCTCTCTTTCGTTTTCAATAGCGCGGGCAATGGCTTTAAAAGAGTTCAGATTCTTCATTTCTGTTCTTGTGCCAAATTCCTCTGTTCCTGCTTCTCGGACGGAAAGATTTACATCCGCTCTCATGGAGCCTTCATTGAGTTTGCAGTCAGAAGCCCCTAAATACTGAATAATCAGGCGCAATTTTTCCAGATATGCCACCACTTCATCTGCACTTCGCATATCCGGTTCCGACACAATCTCAATCAACGGCACGCCGGAACGGTTTAAGTCCACCAGCGAGCAGTCATAGAAATCGTCATGAATTAATTTTCCGGCATCCTCCTCCATATGGATTTCATGAATGCGGATTTGTTTCTTTTCTCCGTCGTCTCCCTTTATCTCCACATATCCATTGGTACAGATTGGTTTGTACAACTGTGAAATCTGATAATTCTGAGGATTGTCAGGATAGAAATAATTTTTTCTGTCAAACTTTCCATTGCGGGTAATGTCACAATTGGTGGCAAGTCCCACTGCCATGGCGTATTCCACCACCTGCTTGTTTAATACCGGCAACGCTCCCGGCATACCTGTACATACCGGACAGGTATGGGTGTTTGGCGCTCCTCCAAACTCTGTAGAACAGGAGCAGAATATTTTTGTTTTGGTTGCCAATTCTACATGAACTTCCAGTCCAATCACTGTCTCATATGTTTTTCCCATCACTGCTCCCTCCTAATCTCTTTTTTTTGCTATGGCACTTCTCTCATAGTCTCTTGACTGCTCATATGCATATGCCATTCTGATAATATTATTTTCTTTAAAACAGTCTCCGATAATCTGCATTCCGATTGGAAGTCCTTTTCCATCTGTTCCACATGGAACAGAGATTCCCGGAAGCCCTGCAAGATTGACGGAAATGGTATAAATATCGCCCAGATACATCTGAATCGGATCTGACAGGCTCTCCCCAAGTTTTGGCGCCGTAGTCGGCGCTGCCGGTCCGATAATCACGTCATATTTGGCAAAAGCATCATCAAAGGCTTTTTTAATCAGTGCTTTCGTCCGCAGAGCCTTCAAATAATAAGCATCGTAATAACCGGAACTAAGAACAAAAGAACCAAGCATAATTCTCCGCTTTACTTCCTCTCCGAATCCTTCGGAGCGGGTTTTCTTATACATATTGTGTAAATCCCTGTACTCCGGTGTGCGGTAACCGTACTTTACTCCCTCAAATCTGGCAAGATTGGAGCTGGCTTCTGCTGCCGCAATCACATAATATGCGGGAATTGCATAATCTATCAGGTCAAGGTCAAACTCCTCCACAACAGCGCCCTTTTCTTCAAGAACTTTCACTGCATTCAACACAGCGGCCTTAACTTCCTGATTCAGGCCTTCTCCAAAATATCCCTTTGGAATGCCTATCTTCATTCCTTTTACATCATCCACCAGCGCAGATGTAAAATCATAAGACTCTCTTTTTACGGATGTGGAATCTTTGGTGTCATGACCTGCAATCACTTCCAGAATGGTTGCACAGTCCGTAACGTCTTTTGCTATGGGGCCAATCTGATCCAGAGATGAGCCATAGGCAATCAGCCCATATCGTGACACGGTACCGTAGGTAGGTTTGATTCCTGTTACACCACAAAAGGAACTTGGCTGTCTGATGGAACCGCCTGTATCCGAACCAAGTGCATAGGAACATTCCTCTGCCGATACTGCGGCGCAGCTTCCACCAGAAGAACCACCCGGTACATGAGCGGTATTCCATGGGTTTTTGGTTTCCCCATAGTAGGAAGTCTCTGTGGTACTTCCCATGGCAAACTCATCCATATTGGTTTTTCCAATAATGACCGCACCTGCCTTTTCCAGATTCAGCACTGCCTGTGAAGTATAGGTCGGATAAAAATTAGAAAGTATTTTGGAACTACAGCTGGTTAAAATTCCTTCCGTACACATATTATCCTTGATTGCCACCGGAACACCTGCCAGTGGACCGTCCAATTCTCCTGCATCTATCTTTGACTGTATCTCTTCTGCCTTTGCCAGCACTTTTTCTTTCTCTAATACTGTAACATAACTGTTTATATCTTTCTCTACGGCTTCCATTTGGGCAAATGCATCAAGAACGGCATCTCTCACTTTTACTTCACCGCTCTTAATTTTCTTTCCCAGCTCCACAGCCGTCAAACGCATCAGATTCATTTACTTTCCTCCATTCTAAACTTCCTTAGTCCACCGTCTTCGGCACCACAAATGCTCCGTCTCTTTCTTCCGGAGCATTTTTTAATATATTTTCCCTGTCATCCCCGTTGGTTACAACATCTTCGCGGAACACATTGTTGACCGGGAACACATGGCTCATAGGTTCTACACCGCTTGTATCAAGCTCGTTTAACTTATCAATATAATCAAGCATTTTCCCCATGTCCTTTTTTGCTTTTTCTTTTTCCTCCTCGGATAATTCCAGCTTTGCCAGAATACCCACATACTCCATGGTTTCATCTGAAATAACGTTTGCCATACGGACCTCCTTAGATTTGCGTCATCACAAAATAATTGAATTTTACATTTAAAATATAGTTTACAAAAGAATATTCCAAAAATCAATGAATTCAAAAAGATAACTAACAAAATAAGGTGAATTTTTATTGTCAACAGATTTATTGAAAAACTGGGAGAATGATGTGGTATAAAAAAAGTTGACACCCCATTCTCAAGGATTGGGTATATAATTAAGAGAATAAGGAGTGAACAAAAATGGCAG
>CAJFUA010000036.1 GCA_904420085.1 uncultured Eubacterium sp.
GTAAGAGCTATCGTATCAAGTGGAAGTAACAAAGTTTATGGTGCTTGGGCAAAAGCGAAAAAAGCTGTGAAAGTAAAATAACAAAAACGTGAAAAATGGTGCGTTGCGTTTGTGGTGAATCATAGACGTAGCGCATCTTTTTTGTGTCCTAAAGGCGGTTTTTATAAAAAATAATGGACAAAACTGCTATTTATTAAAAAAACAAGAGAAATGTTAATTTATTAAAAGATGTGCGTTCTATATACTTAAGACAGTATGTAAGTACATGAAATATAAGAAAAGGAGTGGATAAAATGTTTAAAAGAAAAACAAAGAAGATTTTAGCATTTGTTCTTACGGTGACATTGGTTCTCACAATGTCAGGTGTAGGAAACATTCGTGATTTTGGAACAAATATTGTAAAAGCAGCAGATGAACCTTCATACAATGCAGCAACAGATATCCTTTTGTATTCCAATGATTCTCTTGTAATGGAACAGGGATCTCAAAGCTTTGGCGTGACTGTTTCATCAGATGAGGAGTATTACATTAGCTTTACTGCACAGACAGCAGGTGAAATATACTTTGATTACAGAGGCAGTAATTCAAGAGTTTATCTGGGACAGAAACAGTGCGCAGCATTAGGAATAGCTAGCGGAAATGTATGGCCTCAGGGTGATGTGGGCTTGAGTGGTGATGGAGCAAAAGTAACTATTAAGAGTTCCGGTACCAATGCAACTATTTGGGTGAACGGAACAGAAATAGTAACAGACGCAGCATTAGCTACTACAAATGAAAGCGGTACTCCAAAAATCAGCTGGGCATCTACCACGGCTACATTTACAGATGTGAAAGTATGGCAGACAAGCGATGAGCCGGTATACAATGCAGACACGGATACACTGGCATATTCTAATGACAGTGTTGTAATTGGAGCAAAATCAAACTATAGTTTTGGTACAACCAGTTTTACTGCAGATCAGGAATATTATGTATCCTTTAAGGCAAAGTCCACAGCAAATGTGTATTTTAATTACAGAGGTAGCACAGGACGAATCCTTTTAGGAACCACCCAGTGTGGTCTGATTGGCTTGGCTTCTGAAAAATGGCCTCAGGGTGACAAGGGTTTGGCAACAGACGGCATTAAGGTTACAGTAAAAAGCACCGGAGACAAGGCAAGCGTCTGGATTAATGGAGAAAAAATTGTAGAAGATGCAGCACTGGCAACAACGGGAGAGACAGGAGCACCGGCTATCAGCTGGACGGATGCGGAGACAACCGTATCGGATATTAAGGTTTGGAAAACAGGAAAAGAACCGGTTATTGTAAGTGATGAACCTGTATATAACGAGGAAACAGATACAATAAAATATGAATCGGCATCTTTGCAGGTTCCGGAACAGAGTGAAAGCTTTTTTGATGTTACTATTCCAAATACAAAAGCTTATTATATGACAATGGATATACAAACTAACAATTATGCAAATGTTATGTTCAGACAGGGAGCATATTTGAATATTCAGCCGGCAGGCTATCAGCCGGTAGGAACTTCAACTGATGGTTGGGTGAATAAGTCCACAAATCTGAAAACAGGAGCAAAGCTTACGGTATACAGCGCTCCGGATACTGTTTCAGTATGGTTAAATGGTGAGAAGATTTTAGATAATGTTGCCATGACAACGACAGACAGCGTGGCTAAGCCGGGTATCAGCTGGTCCTTTAACGATATCGTGACAGTGACAGATGCCATGGTATGGGTTGAAGGAAAAGATCCAATTGCAACGGTTGATGGTACAGAGGCTGAAGTGATAGATGGCAAAGTAACATTGGGCGATGCAACATATGGATATTACTGTGATGGGAAGATGTATAAAGCCGGTAGTGTTGTGGAAGTAACAGAGGATATGGCATTTACATCTGTAAATAGCTTATCTGTAGATGTAGCAGAAGGTGCAGGAATCCGTGTAGACGGCACAGCAGGTATCCGATTCCGGGCAACAGTTACAACAGACAATGAGACTGCATTGGCATCTGATGCAATCACAGAAGCAATGTTAATTACTGCAAATGATCTATATCAGAACTTTGGAGAATTAACAACAGACTGTGATTATACAAAATTAACAGTAAATAATACAGGATGGTATAATGATACTGTTGGAACTTATTGTGGATCCGTTGTAAACATTGTAGAATCCAATTATATCAGAAAGTTTATTGCAAGAGCATATGTAACAGTAAACTATACAGATGGAACAAGCGTAACAGTATATTCCGGATATACAGGAATCAGATCAATCAAACAGGTAGCTGCTGCGGTAATTGAAGCAGGCTATCAGGGATTAGATGATACGCAGAAAGCATTGGTTGATACTTATGCAGCGGCAGTAGAATAAGGAGGAGAGAATCATGAAAGAATTATACAACAGCCCAGTGGCAGAAGTAGTTGAATTCGACGCAAAAGACGTTATTACAACAAGCGGCATTCTTGACACCTTTACAGCAGAAGCGGCAAATCAGGATGCTGGATGGACAGGTTTATATTAGATAATCATCACTGAATAATAAAAGAGTTGCCGGTAAATGGTTTTAATCATAAACACGGCAGCTCTTTTTTCCACACTTGGAGAAAATTAATAAGCGAGCTCTCTGTTATTAATAAAAAAGAGGATAAGGAGAAAACCAATATGAAAATATCTACAGATGTACTTGTTGTAGGTGGAGGTGTTTCCGGGACAATGGCAGCCATTGCAGCTGCCCGCAGAGGTGTGAAAGTATCATTAATTGAACGGGGAGGCTGTCTTGGCGGTATGTGGACAGCTGGACTTGTGGGAATCACTTTGGATAGCGCATATAAAGAAGGCTTGCTCAGGGAGTTCCTTGAAGCGGTTCACAGTGAAATGAACTGTGGAAGTGCCACCATTTTTGAAACACAAAAATACATTCTTGAAAAAATGTGTATAGATAGTGGTGTTGAAGTATATTTATACAGCCAGCCATGCGATTTGAAAAAAGAAGGAAAAGAAATAAAAGAAGTAAGTGTGATTTCAAAATCCGGAAGATTTGATTTTATAACTAAAATTGTAATTGATTGCACAGGAGATGGTGATGTGGCGGCTATGGCGGGATGTAAATTCGATTACGGAAGAGCATCAGACGGGAAAGCACAGCCCATGAGTATGATTGCCCTAATTGGTGGTTTAGATCATAAGGCAGAACCATACATTTCTTATCCCAATCAACCATTTTGGGAAGCTAGAAATAGGTTTAAGGAAGTACTGGATTCTGTGGGAGCGTCGTATTCTATCGGGTGTCCTTCCGTTCAGCCGTTGTGCAGTGATGTTTATATCTTAAGCGCAAATCAGGAATACGGGAAAAGTGGGTGTAATGTGACAGAACTTACGGAGGCTACAATCAATGCACGAAAGGAAATTTATGAAATGGTAAGAGCTTTGAAAGAAAAAGCGGCAGATAAGTTTTCAAATATTGTGCTGATTGGTACACCGGAGTGTATCGGTGTCCGTGAAAGTAGAAGGATTCACGGAAGATATACAGTCACACTAGAAGATATGATTGCAGGACGTGAGCACAAAGATGCAGTGTGCAAAGTACGTTATTGGGTGGATATTCATTCTCTTGAAGATGATGGAGGAAAAGGATTTACGAATGAAGGGATCAAGACGCAACCTTATGATATTCCATTTCGGGCATTGTTGCCTGTAGATGCAGACAATCTGGTATTGGCGGGACGATGTATCAGTGGGGATTTTTATGCACACGCCAGCTATCGTGTGATTGGTAATATGGCACCGGTGGGAGAAGCAGCAGGACAAATGTCGGCAAAATCAATTTTGGAAAATAAACCGGTATATGAACTAAAATATGAAAAATAAAAGAGGCAGATATCTGATTTCAAGGGAGTAAAAATAAACAGTGCCATGTCAAATGGACAATACTGCTAAAATAAATGAAATATAGTAGATATGTGCATTCTTTTTTGGATAGGCAAAAATTAAAATAAATATATATGATGCGTAAGTGTATCTTTTTTGAAAAAGGTCGCATACAAGAAACAAATTTACTGTCAAAGGAGACTAGGTAAAATATGCGAAATTATGAAAAAATTGAAAAAACAAGTGAAAATAGAATGCCGGCAAGAAGTTACTATATTCCGGAGAAAGAGGGACGGAAAGAGAGTTTAAACGGAATATGGAAATTTGCTTTTTTTGCAAACGGTGATGTGGCAGATGATATTCGTCAATGGGATGAAATAGAAGTTCCTTCCTGCTGGGAAATGAAAGGATATGAAGCTCCAAATTATACAAATATCAATTATCCGTTTCCGTGTGATCCCCCATATGTTCCGGATGTAAATCCAATGGGCGTATATGAGAGAAAATTTAGCGTTACGGATATTTCAAAAATGCATTATATCGTATTGGATGGAGTATGCTCCTGTGCAGAATTGTATATCAATGAAACATATGTAGGATATACCCAGGGGTCCCATCTGACTGCTGAGTTTGATATTACTCCGTATATACATAAGGGAGATAATACTATTCGCATTTATGTGCGCAAATGGTGTTGCGGAAGTTACTTAGAAGATCAGGATTTTATCAGAATGCATGGAATCTTCAGAGATGTCTCTTTGTTGGTGCGGCCGAAAGGACACATATTTGATATTCATATTGTCAATGAAGAAAATGTTATCCAATGTAAGGCAGATCAGCCTTGTAAGGTATCCTTGTATGATGGGGGCACTTTACTTCAGGAGCAGACAACGGATACAGGAATCTGTCAGTTTCAAGTGGAAAATCCAACATATTGGAATGCAGAACAGCCTTATTTATATACACTTGTATTCAGTGCCAAAGGGGAAGAAATCAGAAGAAAATTTGGGTTTAGAGATATAGATATTTCGGGGAAAAACCAATTGTTGATTAATGGCGTATCGGTAAAATTAAAAGGGGTTGATTTTCATAGCACCCATCCAACAAAAGGATGGGCTGTCTCAGAGGAGGATGACAAAAATGATTTGCTTCTTATGAAAGAACTAAACATTAATTGTATTCGTACAGCTCATTATCCTGTAACACCGGCATTTTTGGATATGTGTGATGAACTGGGATTTTATGTGGTTTTGGAAACAGATATTGAGTGTCATGGATTTTTGAGAAGAAATCCAAATGTTCCATTTTCTTACGATATGGAATCCGGTCAGTGGCCGACAACCAGACCGGAGTGGAAAAAGGAATATCTGGACAGAATTGAAAGAACTTATGAGAGAGATAAAAATCATCCATCGGTAATTATGTGGTCTACGGGAAATGAGAGCGGCTTTGGAGAAAACAGTATAGCAATGATTGACTGGCTGCATGCACATGATAACAAACGACTGGTACATTGCGAAGATGGTTCACGATTGGCAAATACAAAGAAAGCGGATGTGTTTTCCTATATGTACCCATCACCTAGTGTGATTGAAGGATGGGCGAAGAGCAATGAAAAAGAACAGCCGATATTTCTATGTGAATATTCCCACGCCATGGGAAATGGTCCTGGAGATATATGGGATTATTGGGAAACATTTTATAAATATGATAATTTAATTGGTGGATGTATCTGGGAATGGGCTGATCATGCAGTGCTAGAAAAAGAAGGATATCAGTACGGTGGAGATTTTAATGGCGAAATGACTAACGATGGCAATTTCTGCTGTGACGGACTGATTTTCCCGGATAGAAGCTTTAAAGCGGGGACTTTAGAAGCAAAAGCGGCAATGGCACCGTTTCGTATATTTTGTAAAAATGGAACAATACAGGTAGAAAATCGTTATGATTTTCTGACTTTTGAGGGATGCAGATTTAAATATGAATTGGCATTGGATGGAGAAATCATAGAGCAGAATGTGGCATATTCTGATGTTTATCCCCACGAAGTATTTGAAATAGAATTAAATAGTATTCCTCAAACCGGAAAACTGGGTTGTTTTGTCAGTGTTCAAATGATTGATCGGGAAGGAAAAGTGACGGGAATATTACAGCAAGAGATACCGGTTAAAATAGAAAAAAATGTGCCACCTGAGGAACATGTGGATATAGGGGAAGATAAATTAAATTATATTATCCGGTCAGAACATATAATATATAAAGTTTCCAAGCAGACTGGATGGATTACCAGTATCTGTATTAATGGAACAGAGCAGATTAAAACCCCGGTAGCATTGTCCTTTGCCCGTGCTGCGATAGACAATGAAAAATCAATGAAGCAGTTGTGGTATCTGGAAAATATCTGGCAGGGTGAAAATTTAGACAGGCTTTTTCACAAAACATATGGTGTTGAAAAAGAAGGAAATTCAATTATTGTGAAGGCTTCGGAAGCAGGTGTGTCACGAAGACCTATTTTCCGTTATTTATTAAAATATGATTTCTACACAGATGGAACGGTACATATTAACCTGGACGGAAAAATAAATAAAGATACTGTATGGCTTCCAAGAATGGGTTTTGACTTTGAAATACCGAGGGAATTGAAAGAATTTTGTTATTTTGGAAATGGTCCATTGGAAAGCTACTGCGATATGACACATCATGGTGTTGTGGGATGGTACAAATCCACACCGGAGAAAGAGTATGTTCCATATATCAAACCTCAAGAACATGGGAATCATACGCAGGTAAAGGCACTTCTGCTCCAAGGCGGGCTGGAAATTTCTGCGGATGAAACCATGGATATCAATGTATCAGATTATTCTTTTGAAGAATTACAGAAAGCAAACCACGCTTATGAACTTACAAAGTCTGATAACATACATGTACGTGTAGATTACAAGAATTCCGGAATTGGTTCCGGGTCTTGTGGAGCTGAACTGGCAGAAGCGTATAGATTTTCGGAGAAGGATATACAATTTGGAATAACGATTAACGCAGTGAGAGGAGCGTCATCATGAAATTGGGATTGTTAATAAATATTAATAATAGCGAAGGAATTTATGAGAAGTTTCAACAACTTCGTCAGGAAGGATTCTGCAGCTGCCAGGTGTGCTCCTGGACACCTAGTGCATGGACGGATGAAAATGCAAAAGAAATTGTAAGAGCAGCCAAAGAAAATGATATTGAAATATCGGCTTTCTGGTGTGGATGGGAAGGCCCGTGTGTATGGAATTTTTATGAGGGTTATCATACCATTGGTCTTTTGCCACCGGAATATAGAGAGATGAGAGTTAAAAACTTGTGCGATGGAGCAGATTTTGCGAAGAAACTGGGCGTGACAGATGTGGCTACCCATATGGGATATATTCCGGAAAGTCCATATGATCCGGAGTTTCTTCCAATGTGTGATGCAATCCGCAGAGTAGCAGAACATTTATTGGAAAATGGGCAGTATCTCTTATTTGAATCCGGGCAGGAAACGCCGGTTGCCATGCTGCGTTGTTTTGAACAGGTTGGAACGCCAAATTTAGGTGTGAATATGGATACAGCAAACTTGATTTTATATGGAAAAGCCAATCCGGTGGATGCGTTAGATGTTATTGGAAAATATGTAAGAAATTTACACACAAAGGATGGATTTTATCCAACCAATGGACATGATTTGGGAACAATGGCTCCGCTGGGTGAAGGAAAAGTAGACTTCGTCAAATTGTTTACAAAGTTAAAA
The DNA here is from genome assembly GCA_904420085.1 of uncultured Eubacterium sp. Taxonomy (GTDB): domain Bacteria; phylum Bacillota; class Clostridia; order Lachnospirales; family Lachnospiraceae; genus Eubacterium_G. The sequence goes on from CAJFUA010000036.1 coordinate 7,642, forward strand.
GAGCTTGGATATCAAACATATCTGACCATTGAGTGCGAACTGGGAGGTCAGACAAGAATTGAGGATGTGCGCCATGACAGAGACTATATTGTTAAAGTAGTAGATGAAATTTATGGAGCCGGTACAGTGTGCTAGCGATGTCTTAATAATGGATAAAACTGCTATCAATGGTTAAATATAGAATGTTTTTCCATTGAAAGTAGACTGAGAATAAATTAGTATATAAGTATGAAAAAGTTCGTGGGATAACATTATAGATAAATCAGGATGGAAAGGGGTCAGATTTATGCAATTTCAGATAAGAAAAAAAACGAAAAGAAGTTTTGCATTGCTGCTGGCATTTTTAATCGTTTTAACTACTGTCTTTCAAGTGATTACGCCAAAAAGTGCAATGCTTGTGTGGGGAAATGCTGACGATGAACAGACAACAGATGAGCCACTGTACAGCACGGCGGAACATGCTTTGAAATATAGCAATGATAACTTTTTGCTGAGTGCGCAGACAAGTAAAGATTTCGGAGTGACCATTCCGGCAGACATTACTTATTATGTTACATATACCGTTAAGACGCAAGGCGATTGTTGGTTTAACTTCCGTGGAGATACCGGGCGTATATTCATCGGAGCAACACAGTATAGTGTTGTTGGCGTAGAAAATACACAATGGATACAGAAAGCCGGACTGGCACAGGCAGAAGAAGGCGTCAGGATTACCATATGCAGCTCTAAAGATAAAGCGACGGTGTGGCTGAATGGAGAAAAGATTGTGGATAATGCAGCACTTACTGCTACAGATAAAGCAGGACAGCCAAGTATCAGCTGGGTAACGGATAGTGCAACATTTACCAATGTGAAAGTTTGGATAAGCAAATCCGATGATGCGGAAAAGCCAGAAGACTCGGACGCAGGAACGTCAGACGAACCGAAATATAATGCAGATACGGACAAGTTATGGTATGACAAAGCAAGTCTAGAATTAGACGCTTTTAGCAGTAAAGAATTTGGACTCAAATTTAAAGCAGAAGATACTTATTTTGTCAGTTATAGAGCAAAGACACAAGGCGATATATATTTTAATTTCCGGGGAAATACAGGAAGATTATACATAGGGGCATCTCAGTATTGTGTCATTGGCGTGGAAAATGAAAAATGGGTGCAGGAAGCCGGACTTGCAAAGACAGAAAATGGTGCAAAAATTACCATCAAAAGTACTGGAGACAAAGCAAGTGTGTGGCTTAACGGGAAAAAGGTTGTTGATGAAGCAAATCTGGTAACAACCGGTGAATATGGTACTCCGATGGTGAGTTGGACAACAGAAACAACCACTTTGAAAGACGTGAAGGTATGGGCAGACAAATCTGTACAGACAGTAAAAGATGGAGACAATAAAGAACCGGACATTATTGATGAAAACGAACCGAAATATGATAAATCAAAGCATAGCCTAAAATTTTCAAATAATAAGATTGGCATCAGTGCAGAAGGACGTGAAAACTTTGGCGTTACGATTGCAGCAGGAAATACATATTTCACAAGTTTTGTGTTAAAGACACAAGGCGATTTTTACTATGACTTTCGTGGAGATACAGGCCGTGTCTATATCGGTGCTTCCCAGTATTGTATTCTGGGCGTGGAAAATGAAAAGTGGGTACAGTCATCAGGGCTGGCTTCTGGCGCAGATGGTGTCAGAGTTACTATTTGTAGCGCTGGTGATATTGTCAGTGTATGGTTTAACGGAGTGAAAGTGGCAGACAATGAAAAACTGAATGTTAAGGGACAATTGGGACTGCCTAAGGTCACATGGACAACAGACAAAGTAACATTAGAAAATGTGAAAGTTTGGACAGCAAAAAATCAGGATGATACGGTAAGACCTGAAGGTTCGGATGAACCGACATACAATGCAAAGACAGATTACAAATATGATATTCAAAGAGTAACAGAGGGAACCTATAAAAATGGAACGCTGACACTGAAACCTCAAAAATCATCGTTTATTTTAAGCGAATTACCATATAATGCGTCATATTATATGACAATGACTATAAAAACCAGCGGGGCGGTTAATATTCAAAGCCGCAACAAAGAAGACATATTTAATATGAGCAAAGATGGATATACTTCTCTTGCTACAGGTCAAAAGTGGATAGACAAGAAGTTCCCAACCTTGGTGAACGGAGCAAGAATTACTTTTTACTCTACCGCTAAGCGTTTGGTCGTATGGGTAGATGGTGAAAAGATTGTAGACGGAAAATATGTAAATAAAGGTACAGCCCAGCCGGGAATCGGATGGTCTTTTGATAATGAGGTGACTGTCAGCAATATTTGTATTTGGACAAAGAAACAATATCAATCTGATGAGCCGGTTTACAACAAATCAATAGATACCTTACATGATTTTACATATGGTGGAAAGGTGAAATTAAAAGGCAAAACTGCCCAGATAAGTCCTCAGAATACTGTTGGATTTGTTTCGGATTTTGATGCGGATGCAGATTATTATATGTCATTGACAGTAAAGACTGAACAGTCAGTCAACATTATGTACAGAAATCCTGATGGATTTATCTGCTTGTCACAGGATGGATATGTGTCCTCAGGTACCAATGGAAAATGGATTAAAAAGACATTTTATAAACTCTCCTCAGGAATGCGTGTTACATTTCATTCAACGCCTGAAAAGATTTCTATTTGGGCAGATGGAGAAAAACTGGTAGATGAGTCATATTCCAAAAATGGAGAGGCTTATCCGGGTATTGCGTGGAGTTTTGATAAAACAGTAGAAGTTTCTGATATCAAACTTTGGAGCAGAAAAACAACCGAACATATTAGTTTAGGCGTAATTGAAAATACCGGAAGCAGCAGTCTATCAGCAGATAAAACCTATCAGGTGGGACTTCTGGGAGAATCCGGAAATCAAAATTATGTAGACAAACAACCAATGCCGAAAAATGTTTATAAAGTCTTGGATAATACGGTTTTGGACAGCAGTGTCAATATTATTGAAGCAGAAGACCAAGAAGAGAAGTCTTTCCCACTTATTCCGATTGCAATAGGAATTATCGGTGTGGCAGTCGTTGCAGCAGTTAGTCTTTTGGTTTTTGCAGGACGCAGAAATCGAAATTTAAATAAATAGAAATACAGCATGGTGCAAAGCACGCAATAACAGAGAGCTTTGCCAATAAGAATAAAAGAAAAAGGATGATGTGATCATCTCACATCATCCCCCTCCTCCAAAAATGCAGTTTGGAATTGCTGTTTATATTGTGTAGGAGACATTCCTACATCTTTACTAAATACCCGGCTAAAATGATACGGGTCACTAAAACCAACATATGCAGCAACTTCGGAAATTTTAATATCGGAACTGGAAAGAAGAGCTTTTGCATTATCAATTCTTTTTTGGAGTATGTATTTGTGCGGTGTTGTTCCGGTTACTTCACGAAACAGATGCGAAAACCGTGAATCGCTCATATAACACATTTGAGCGTATTCATGTATGGATAAGGAATGTTTTGTATAATTGTTTACCATATGATTTAAAGCAGGACTAATTTTACTGGATGATAAATCATGAGAAGATTGTCCTTTAATTCTTTGAGAACACATCAAAAGAAAATTTAATAGATAGTTTTGACAAATCAGATAACTGTTTCTGGAAGGAGTAGTCAACTCCTGAACCATCTGAAGTAATATTTGTTTAAAACCGGAGGTGTTGGTAAGGGTTGAAATACCTTTTAATTCCAATAAGGAAACAATTTCTTCTGCACCATATCCGGAAAAATGTATCCATATAACATCCGCATTGTCCGCACCATAGTGGATAATATGCTGTGAGTCATTTGGCTCATATAAAACACACTGGGCCGCATTAAGGGTGACAACCTGATTATTCAAGGTGTGATGTCCCTTTCCTGCCAAAACTACTTGGAGCATATAATTTTTACAGCTTCCTGCAGGTCGAATACATCGAAAGGTATGATTGGTATTCGTAAGAACTTGTCTGCCACAGGCAACAAGATACAAATATTTATTATCAATCGCCTGCAATGCAGGTTCGTTTTGGTTATTACTACCAACACTTGTAATGATTCGCATAGTATACTCCTTATTTCTTATGTGTGTTAATGTTAAGGCAATTATATAAAAAATGAAAAAACTAGTCAAGAGGTGTACAAATGGCAAAAAATAAACGAAAAAAAATAGTAATATGGCTCATCGTCATTGTGTGTATAGCCGGATTTATTTTCTGGGTGGGAAGAGATTCAAAGACAGGTAATATAGGTACGCTTGAGTTATCTAAGGATGGTGCAAACAACACCTATGCACTGAATGATACATCCGGTAAAGAGGCCATTGTTATAAATGCAAAAGCATATAATCAGAAAAAATCCAAGGATACAACACTTCTTGAAAACATAGATGAACAGGGAAATACAGCAGTAGTAACATCCGGCACAGGTAAGGCTGTCTGGAATTTCGAAACCTCAAAAGAGGGGATTTATTATATCAAAGTAAAGTATTATACAGTGCTTGGAAATACTACAGATATACAAAGAAATATTTATATTGACGGAGAAAAACAGATAGAGCAGGCGGTTGCGTTTAAACGTTCTTATTCTATCATAGGAGAGAAAAAATATGATGTGCAGGGAAATGAAATTCGAAGCGACGAAGAAGAAAACCTCTGCTGGCAGGAAAGTTTTATCACCGATACCAATGGATATGCTGATGGAATCTATGGTTTCCAAATCAAAGAAGGAAAGCATGAAATTTGTTTTGAGTCTGTTGCCGAAGGAATGGCGATAGGTCAAATAACCCTTGTATCAGATGTTGCATACGCAGATAAATATAGCAATACAGTCAAAAATCAGAAAACAGATAAACTCCAGGATGCTCGTGTGAAAATTCAGGCAGAAGCGTATAAGGCAAAATCAGATGCCAGTATTTTGCTTAAAAATGATAAAAGCTCATCGGCCACGGAGCCAAGTTCTCCATCCACAATTGTGTATAACACAATTGGCGGCAGTTCCTGGCAGAAGGCAGGACAATGGATAGAATGGGAAATTGAAACTCCTGAGGATGGTTATTATCAGTTGGGAATGCGTTGGAGACAGAGTGATAAGATGGGAGGTATTTCTTCCAGAAGTTTGTGCATAGACGGACAGATACCATTTGAGGAAGTTTCCCGAATGGCATTTAACTATAATAGCTCCTGGCAGACAAGCTTTTTGGGAGAAGGAGAACCATGGCTGTTTTACCTGACAAAGGGAAAGCATATCATTCGAATGACAGCAAATTTGGGAGACCTTGCTGATATTTTAAAGGAAACAGATAAACTGATTGAAAAACTAAACAGTATTTATATGAAAATTATTATGGTAAGCGGGACTTCACCGGATCTGAACCGAGACTATGATTTTAAGAGTCAGATTCCGGATGTTATTGAAGAATACCATAATACAGCCATAGAGATTGAAAGTATTATTAAAGAAATCAATGAGCGGACAAAGGGTCAGCAAAGTACAACGGAACTGCAGCAGGTACTGGACATATTAAACGAAATGTATAAAGATCCTGAATCAACGGCGAAAAGATTAAGCGATTACCAGTCCAGCATTACAACACTGGCGAGCTGGCTGTCTGACAGTTGTAATCAGCCGTTGGAAATTGATTATATTATGTTGACATCCAAAGGTCAGGAAATGCCAAAAGCAGGAAGCGGATTCTTAAGCAGTGCAGTATTTTCTATCAGGCAGTTAATTGCTTCGTACACGATGGATTATACAAACATTGGAAATACAAATGAGCAGACAGATGATGATGAAACATTAACCGTATGGGTGGTAGCAGGTACTGAACAGGCACAGGTAGTACAGCAGCTCATTAATGAGAAGTTTATTCCGGAAACCGGAATTTCCGTAAAACTGCAGAATGTAACCACAGCGGCAATTATGCCGGCAGTTCTAGTAGGACAGGGACCGGATGTGGTAATCAATCTGCTAGAGGCAGAACCTGTTAATTATGCATTGCGTGGTGTTATTAAAAATTTAAATGATTATGAAGATATTAATGCGGTTTTAAAGCAATTTGAACCTTCCACATATGAAGCGTTTGAGTTGGAAGGCGGACTGTATGCGCTTCCGGTCAGCGTTGATTTTCCGGTTCTATTCTATCGTAAAGACATATTGGAGGAAATGGATATTTCATTAGAGGACTGTGAAACATGGGATACTACATTGCAGGTGGTATTGCCAAAACTCCAGATTAAAAATCTGAAATTTGGCATTAATCCTCTTTTGGCTTCTTATTTAACTTTCTATTATCAGACAGGGAATGAATTGTATAGCAAAGACAATATGAAAATCCAGTTTGATACACAGATGGCAAGCGAAAGTTTTAAAGATTATACAAGTATCTACACGGATTATGGTCAGAATATAACCTTTAATTTTGTAAACTTATTTAGAAGTGGCGAAATGCCTGTAGCGGTGATGCCATATTCTTCTTATTATCAGCTGGCGGAGTTTGCACCGGAAGTAATGGACAAATGCGGAATTACTTTAGTGCCGGGAACAAAAGATGAGAACGGTCAGGTGAATCATACAACCGCAACCACGGTTACTGGTGCAAGTATTTTTAATAGTACAAAGATGCCAAAAGAGGCTTGGGAATTTCTAAAATGGTGGACAGGAGACGAAGCACAGGTTCGTTATGCAAAAGATATCGAGACGATTTTGGGCATTGCCGGACGTGTAAGTGTGGCTTCTAATACTGCCAGAAAATCTATCTCCTGGCCGAAAGAAATATCGGATGTGTTAGAACAGCAGTTAGGTCAGTCAAAGGGGGTACCACAGGTACCGGGTTCTTATTACGTGAGTCGATATTTTGATTTTGGATTTAGAGATGTTGTTTATGAGGATAAAGATATTGTCCAGACATTGATATCCATTACAGAAGATATCAATACTGAGATTAAGGAAAAAACAGAGGAACTGCATAACAATTATTAGTAATGGAAAGTGTAAGATAGTGATATGTTTATGAAACGGAAGAGACAAAAGAAACAAAAAGAGCATTATACCAAAAAGCAGATAATGACAGGCTATGGATTTATGGCCCCATTCTTAATTATGTTTATATTATTTACCATACTGCCGGTTGTTTTATCTATCGTATTAAGCTTTACATATTTTAATGGTTTTTCCATGCCGGGTTTTGTGGGATTAGGAAATTACATTAAACTGTTTTTAAAGGATACCTTGTTTACCAAAGCAGTGTCAAATACTTTGGTGTTTGCATTAATTACCGGTCCCCTTAGTTATCTGCTTTGCTTTTTCCTGGCATGGGCAATCAGTGAGTTTCCACCGAAATTAAGATCGTTTTTAACGCTTTTGTTTTATGCACCTTCTATCTGTGGAGCATCATATACCATTTTCACAATTATATTCAGTGGGGACAGATACGGCTGGATTAACTCTTTCTTATTGAAGATGAACATTATCTATGAGCCAATACAGTGGCTTACAGATACCCAATATATGTTTGGCGTGGCTGTTATTATTGTACTGTGGAGCAGTCTGGGAACCAGCTTTCTGGCATTTATTGCAGGTTTTTTGAATGTAGACCAAAACCTGTATGAAGCCGGAGCGATGGATGGTGTTAAGAACAGATGGCAGGAATTGTGGTATATTACATTACCATCTATGAAGCCACAGTTGATGTTTGGTGCGGTAATGAGCATTACATCGTCCTTTGGTGTTGGTGCTATGATTGATGTTGTATTTGGAAACCCAAGTACCAATTATGAATTATATACAATGGTTCATGAATTACAGGATTATGCCAATACACGTTTGGAATTAGGATACGCATCGGCTATTGCAACGGTATTGTTTGTAATTATGTTAGTTGCCAATAGTGTGATACAGAAGATTATTCGTAAGGTAGGTGACTAAATATGAGAAGAGTGAATCGTTCAAAAGGTGGAACCATTGCGTTGTTTCTTGTAATAGCGATTATTGGATTGTTAGTCGCTTTTCCGATGATTATTATTGTGGGGAATTCCTTGAAAACATTATCCGAACTGTGGAAGTTCCCACCAACCATTATACCTGAAAATCCAACATTCAAGAATTTTAAGGATATGTTTCAGGCGATGTCAGGAACGACGGTTCCATTTTCAAGATATCTTGTAAACACAATTATAATTACTGTGGTTGGAACAGCAGGTAATGTGATATTTGGGTGTATGGCAGCGTATGCACTCTGCAAACTGAAATTTATGGGAAGAGACCTGATTTCTAATTTGATTGTAAAAGCCTTGATGTTTAATATGACAGTCACTGCTATTCCAAGTTATTTTGTCATGTCCAAGCTTGGAATCGTAGATTCTCTGTGGGCGATTATCCTTCCAACCTTGGGTTCTACATTAAGTTTATATTTAATTAAGCAGTTTATGGAACAGTCTCTGCCGGATGCCATATTAGAGTCGGCGAGATTAGAGGGGGCCAGTGAATGGAAAGTATTTTGGAAAATCGTTATGCCAAACTTAAAACCGGCATGGTGCACAGCCATTCTTTTATCTGTGCAGGCATTGTGGAATACCATTCCAAATATGCTGATTTACAGCGAAGAAAATAAAACTCTGGCATATGTATTAAATCAGGTTTCTGCATCCGGACTGTCCAGAGCAGGTGTATCGGCGGCAATTACAGTATTTATGATGGCAGTACCGATTACAGTTTTCCTATTTAGTCAGAATCAGGTACTTCAGACGATGGCCACATCCGGAATGAAGGAGTAAAAATTATGGTTAAGAAGAGACAATGTGTAATATTTTTTCTATGCCTGATTATGGTATTTTCATCATCAGTGGCAGTTATGGGAGAAGAATACGAAAATTCCGATACAGTATACAATTCTTATACATATGATAAGGGCGAACCTTTCGAAATCCCTTCACCGTATGTGTTTAGCAATACACTTACGGGTGCGGACTTAAAGAGTGGAGGGTTTAATGAACTGACAGATATGTTCTGGTCCAAGGATTCCAAACAATTATATGTTGTGGATGCAGGACTGAGCAGTGTCATTGTAATGAATGAAAATTTTGAAACGGAATATGTATTATCTACATTTGAGCATGATGGGAAAAAAGATTCTTTTGCAGGGTGCAGAGGCGTCTGTGTGAAAGATGGAATTATCTATGTTGCAGATACGGACAACAGTAGAATTGTTACGTTTCGCCAAAGGGATTATTCCTTTATCCAAACATTTGAAAAGCCGGAAATATCTCAGCTGGGGGAAGGTTACAGTTATGAGCCAATCCGATTGGAAGTAGGAATTACCGGACAAATGTACATTGTTGCCAGAGGTATTAACAGCGGATTTGTGGTATTGGATAAAGATGGAACCTTCCAGTCCTTTGTGGGAGCACCGAAGGTTACAACCAATCCGCTGGATGAGGTATGGAAACTGTTTATGACAAAGAAGCAGAAAGAAGCAATGCTTAAGAGTGTACCGACAGAATATAATTCTATTCGTTTTGATGATAATGGTTTCTTATATGCCACAACAAAATCAAAGGATGTACAGCCTATTGTAAAATTAAATCTGCAGGGGTCCGATATATTGTTATATGACGAAGACGAGCCACCAACAGGTGATACGGAATATCTGGAACCGGACAGCTCATCATTTGTGGATGTGTGTGTAGATGAAAATGGTGTTTATTATGCTTTAGATGAGCATTTGGGACATATTTTTGCATATAACTCCAGTGGAGAACTGCTCTTTGTCTTTGGAAAGAGTGGAAACCAGAGTGGTACGTTAAATTCCCCGGTTGCAATAGAACTGGTGGGAACAAAGATTTTAGTGGCAAACACTGTATCAAAAATAATTAATGTATACAATAGAACAGATTTTGGTGAAGCAGTCTTAATCGCCAACGAAACTATGAGTAGTGGGGATTATAAAACTTCTGAAAATAACTGGAAATATGTATTGGATCAGTGCAGTTCCTATATTTTAGCCAAGGATTCTTTGGGAAAGATTGCATTATACAATAAAGATTATAAAAGCGCTAAGTCTTACGCAAAAGAAGCAGGGGATAAGGAAACCTATTCTGATGCTTTCAGGGCATCAAGAAGCAGTTTCATATATGACCATTACATATGGATTGTGGCATTGGTAATCATATTGGTCATTCTGGTGATGCTTTACAAAAACATCTGGAAAAAATCAGAACGATATCATAAATGGAAAGAAAGCAAACTTGGAAAAGGTCTGGATTTTGCAAAATATTGTTCGTTCCATCCTTTTGATGGTTTCTGGGTATTAAAAAGAGAAAAGAGAGGGAATCTGTTAACGGCAAATGTGCTTGTGATTCTGTTCCTGATAATTTATATAATCAATATTCAATTTTGTGGATACTTGTTTATGGACGGACAGCCGGAAGACCAGACCACATTAGTTTCCTTAATTGCTGCCATTGTGTTAATGATTTGCTATTGCGTAGGTAACTGGTGTTTTACCTCATTGATGGATGGTATGGGAACAATGAAAGACATTTATATATCTATGGCAGTCAGCCTAAGACCTTATGTAGCCTTTGGATTGGTTTTGACAATTTTGTCTCATATGCTGAGCCTGGAAGAATCCTTCCTGTATACTACATTGAACACCATCCTCTTGATATGGGTATTGGCACTGATGATTTTTGGAATGATGATGACCCATGATTATATGCTGGGAGAGGGTATGAAAGCAGTCGTACTCACCATCATAGGGATTGCATTAATTATATTCTTAGGCTTAATGTTCTTTAACTTAATTGACGATATGGTTAATTTTGGAAAAGATATATACCGGGAGTTACTATACAGAAAACTATAATTTGTAGATAAGGAGAAAAGCCAAGATGAGAGGCAAAAAAGTTAAAATTACAATCATATGTGCTGCCCTTGTATTAGCAATTTGCGTCGTTCTTGTACTGGTGGTGTCTGTCTTTGGAACAAAAAATGAGGCTGTGGCCAGTGATAGTTACGGACAAGTGCAGAGTTCCCCGGATGATTCCGGCTGGAAACAGGTGACCTCTGATCAGGCGTCCATAGAGAATGACAATATTCTTATGGTTATGGATGCATCTACAGGACATTTTAGTATGAAAGATAAAGCAAAAAATATCACATATGATTCGGCTGTAGTGAAAGATTTAAAGGATGCAAAAATAGAAAGGACACCGCAGGCACAGTCAGAATTAATCGCTTATTATTATGATGAGAATGGACAGAAAAAGGAATTAAATTCTTATCAGAACTCTGTTTCCTATAAGACTTTCAGAATATTGACAAATGGCTCTGCTATCCGGGTGTATTATACTCTTCAGTTAGAAGAAACACCTCCATTTGTCCCGCAGGTATTAACGGATGATATGATGACAGCATTATCTGAAAAATTAAATTCGGACACGTTTTTCAAAGTGAAACTGATGTACAAGTATTATCTGACAACAGGAAATAATACAGATGCAAAAAAAATGAAAAGTAAGTATCCATATTTAGAGAAAAACAATCTCTATATATTAAAAGATAATATCAGCAATAATGACAGAAAAGCTATGAGCAATCATATAAAAAAAGCAGCTTTTGATGAGAGCTCTTATTATGAGGAATTGGATAAGTTAGAGATTACATTACCGGAGGAAGATGTGCCACTACAGTTTTTGGTTCCTGTGGAATACGAACTTACGGATTCCGGGTTTACCAGCAGAGTTCTAACGGATTTGATTTCGATTACAAATGAAGATTTTACTTTACAGTCTGTGGCACTGTTACCATATTTTAATTGTGGAATTGTTCAGGAGGAAAAGGGATTTTGGCTTTTGCCTGACGGCTCCGGTTCTGTAATGAACATTAATAAAACAGATAATAAGGGATATTCCCAGAAGATATATGGCAGGGATTTAGCCTGTGCAAACCAGATTACAAATATTATAGACAAAAATGCAGTGATGCCAGTGATGGGATTTAGCAGCAATCATGGAAGCTGGTTTGCAAGAATTAATCAGGCCGCAGAGATTGCAAGTGTTAATGCATATAGAGCGGGCGATACAGAGTATGCAACACATGGCTATGCCGAGTTTGCAATTCTTTCTACAGATAGCTATAAGATGCGAAAATCAGGTATTGAGATGGCAGCGTTTTCCAAGGAATATTGTGTGGAACAGCCAGAGGTGACATATGTGTTACTGGAGAAAAATGCTGGAATTAAAGATATGGCTGACTGCTATCAAAAAATGCTGAAGGATGAAAATATTCTAAAAAAGGTTGAGACCGGCAATAATCTGTATTTAGATTTTACCGGTTATATTACAGAAGAAGCATCCTTTATGGGCGTTTCTTATGATAAAAAGGTGGTTCTTTCAACCATCAAGGGCATTAAAAACTCTGTAAATAAGCTGATTGACGATGGAATCAAAAATATATATGTCCGTCTGATAGGGTACTCAGATGGCGGAAAATATCATGGATTGGTCAATGATTTTTCTTTGGATTCCGATATAGGAAGTATGGAAGAACTGGAAGAATTAGCAGATATTTTGGAAAACAACGGTGGAGCACTTTATTTAGAGGATGATTTTTATGAAGTGTACCAAGATCGTCTGTTTGATGGTTTTTCTTCTACATCAGATGCTATTAGGGCAATGGATAAGACCATCGTAGACATCAGTTCCAATGATATTGTAACAGGAGATACGGATAACAGAGTACATGTAAGATACATTACATCTCCGAAACTTTACAAAACATTGTCAGAGCAATTTATGTCTGCATTGACGAAAAAGACGGACGCTCAAAATATTTATGTTTCCATAGGAAATGCAGGGAGATATTTAATATCTGATTTTTATGAAGGAGATCAGTATGACAGGGTTCAGAGTAGAAATGCAACCCTTGATGCAATTCAAACAGTAATTGAAAATGGTTCGTTTATGACGAACATTGGAAATGAATATGTTCTGGAAAAAGCGGAGCACATATTGAATATGCCTATGGCAGATTCCGCATATTCGGCAGAAAATTTCCATATACCATTTTACCAGATAGTTCTTAATGGATATTGTAATTATTCTGGAGAAGCAATTAACAGTGCAAGAAATATTAAGAAAAATAAAATATGGACAGTTCTTAGTGGAGCAAATCCGTATTATTCCTGTGTAACGGAGAAGGAAGCATTGGAAGAACTGAAAGGAGATCAGGAAAAATATCCAATGGCTTTTGATGTTATATATGACGATATTAAGAAGTTTGGCACTGAGAATCAGGATTTATATGAGATTGTAAACAGCAGCGAAATCACTGGATTTGAAATATTAGAGGATGGTTTATATAAGATTTCTTATGGAGAGCAGACAGTTCTATTTAATGAAACCGATGCTCAAATCAAGTGGAATCATTATGTAATAGAAGCAAATAATTATGTAATTGCAGGGAAGTGATAAAATATGAAGAAACAAAGGAACAAAGTGAAAATAAGTGTTATACGAAGAAGAAACAGAATGGGATATGTTTTTACACTTCCGTTTATTATTGGCATATTTGTTTTCTTCATACCGGAACTCATTAATCTTTTTCGTTTTTCTTTCAGTGACATTACTGTTCTGTCAGGCGGTCAGGGTTATGATTTAGAGTTTGTGGGTTTATCCTATTATGTGAAGGCATTGATGGAAGATGCAAAATTTAACAGGCTTTTGCTCAATCTGGTTGGAACAGTATTGGTGCAGACACCGGTCATTCTGATATTCAGTCTGGTTGTGGCATCCATTTTAAATCAGAAATTCAAAGGACGAACGCTGGCAAGGATGATTTTCTTTATTCCTGTTATCGTATCCTCCGGTGTTATCGCATATGTACTGAATAACTGGGTTTCCATTATGACGGTCAGTGATATCGGAAATTCCTTATCGGGTTCAAAAGAGTCGGGGATTTATATGATTTTAAACCAGATTGATCTGGGACAGGAAATTATCCAGGTGGTTGTCGAGGCAGCTTCGGGATTGAATAAGATTATCCGTTCAGCAGGAATGCAGATATACATCTTATTGGCGGCATTACAGGAAATACCGGAACCATTGTATGAAGCGGCAAAGGTGGAAGGATGCTCCGCATGGGAGTGCTTTTGGAAAATAACAGTTCCATCGGTTGTACCACAGATTATTATTTGCGCAGTATATACACTGATTGATATTTTCACAGCGACAGATACGGAAATATATCAGTACATTTCTAATTTTGAATTTGTAAATAATGAATTTTCCTTTGCAGCGGCAATGAACGTATTATATCTGTTGGCAGCAGGAATTTGTATTCTGATTGGTGCCGGAGTTATCAGAATCGCTAGAGGACGTGTAAATTAAAGGAGAAGAAGATGAACAGAACAAAAGCAAAAAAAATAAAAAAATATCTGATTATACTTTTTCGGACATTATTGGTTATAGGATTGTGTTATACAATACTTAAGCCGATTATTCAATATATTTTATATGCGTTCATGTCTCCGGAAGATTTTACGGATTGGACAGTATCCATGATACCGAAAAACTGGTCTCTATATTACTGGCAAAAAGCAGCGGAGAAACTGAACATTTTTGGGATAACAGGATTAAGGTCATTTCTTTATTCAATGACTATTGCAGCACTTCAGGTTATTTCTAGTCTGATCATTGGTTATGGTCTTGCCAGATTTGATTTTAAAGGGAAGAAATTTTTGACAGTCATGCTGTTTATTGTGATGCTGGTTCCGGGAACAGTAATTCAGTTGCCACAGTATTTTCAGTTCCGCTTTTTTGGAATTGGCAGCCTTCAGCTAAACTTAATTAATACGGTGATTCCATATTATATATTGTCTTTTACCGGATTGGGATTAAAACAGGCATTATATATATTCCTGTTTAAAGCATTATTTGAAGGACTTCCAAATGATTTGGAAAACGCAGCATATGTAGATGGTGCAGGGGTATTTAAGACATTCTTTTATGTGGCGCTGCCCAATGCAAAATCGTTGATGATAACAATTTTTCTGTTTGGGTTCTGTTGGACGTGGACCAACTCGTCTTACGCAACAGCATTTTATCCAAATGTAAATTTGGTAAGCAGTACATTATTAAAACTTGACAGTATGCTAGTAAATGGTTCCCAGTCGTCAGGTAATATCACTTATGCAGGAATTATTTTGGAAATGATTCCAATGCTGATTTTGATAGTATTTTGCCAGAAACATATTATTAAGAGTATTTCAACTAGTGGTATGGCAAATTAAACATAGAATTATTTTTAAGGAGGAAAACACAATGAGAAAAAGTTTAAAACGCGTGGTGGCATTGTCTATGACAATGATGTTGCTTGTGGCATCTTTTACAGGATGCGGAAGTGATGGGGACAGCAATTCAGATGCTGATAAGAAATCAGGTTCTGCAAAGGAATTTGAAAAGGTAGATACGAAAACAAATGTGGATGTAGTGGATTTAGGCGGGTACGAATTTACCGTTGCTGCAAATCTTCAATACTATGATGATCCATCTGATGTGGATATGATTGTATCGGAAGAAGTATGGCAGAGAAGACGTGAGGAAGTAGAGCAGGAATATAACTGTAAGATTAAAGTCATTGATGTGCCGGAAGATTTAAATTCAAAAATTTTGGCAGGTGAGAAAGTTGCTGATTTGGTACAGCTTGATTTAACACAGATGTACAATGCAATCGGTGCAGGTTACTTACGTCCATTGGATTCTATTGAAGGTTTGGATATGAGTGATTCTCTTTGGGACTACACCTCTGTTTACACAAAACTTGCAACATATAAAGACAGACCATATGGATTATCCTATGCCGTTCCTTACGAAGTTCGTGGTGGTATTGTATACAATAAGACACTGTTAAAGAAGTTAGGTATCAAAGACAATATTGCACAGCTCGTTAAAGACGGAAAATGGACGTTTGATAAATTCTTAGAACTTTGTAAGAAAGCTACCGTAGACAGCAATGGTGATGGCATTCCGGAAACATATGGTGTTATGTCACAGTCCGGTGATAAATATTGTACAGACTTTATTAATGCCAACGACGGACGTCTGGCTGTGGAAGATAAAGATGGTAAAATCGTAGAGAACTTCAGCGATCAGAAGGTGGTAAACGGATTAACTTATGCCACAGATCTGGCAAATACTTATAACGTAGCGTATATTCCGGAAGCATGGAGACAAAAGGATACCTTCTTAGCAGGCGGATACAGCCAGCAGGACTGGGTAAACGAATTTGTTAACGGAAAAGCTGCTTTCTATATGTGTGAAACATGGGTAATGAACCAGTTAATCAAACCGGCAGCGGATAATATTGAATATGGTTTTGCTCCAATGCCAAAAGGACCGGATGCAGAAGATTATTCTTGTGACGGACATTATATGTTAGGTTTTGCTGTTACGGTTAATAATACGGATTTAGATAAAGCCGTTGTTATTATCAATGCTTTGGCAAAAAGACCGGCAGGTTATGAAGATGATACATGGATTGATGCAGCAATTGAAAATGAATTCTTCCAGGATGGAGATAAGGACAGCGTAGAAATCTACAAGATGTTATATGAAAATTCAAATTATGATTATATCTATGGTATTGGTGATTTAAATGCGTTATATAACAATGCATTGATGCCTGCAGCATTGTGGAATCAGGGAAGCCCATCAAGTGTACTGGCATCTATGAAAGGAACGATGCAGCAGTATCTGGATACTGTATATAATAAAAAATAACAGATTTTACAGAGATATTTTTCAGAAATAATAGAGGATGCATATGAAAAAAGTTACAAGCAAAACCTTAGACAGAGTGATAGCACTGGCATTAATTATATGTCTTGTTTGTGGGATATCTTTTGCAGGAAATGTGAGTGATGTGCCGGCATCAGCCTATCAGTCATACAATGGGTCTAAGGATATTGATTATACCGATGGAGAAGGTGCTAAGGTAGTTCTAACCCATAAAGAAAATGCTCCAGAGGTGGCTTCTTACGAACTGACGGATACAAGGCTGACAAGAAATGCCACTGTCTATATGTCTATGAAAGTTAATTTTAAGAAATCATGGGCATGGGGCATTCAATTGAGAGACGCAACATGCGAGATTGATGGAAAAGAATATACCGGAAAGATGATTTTCCGTTTGTTTGGTAATCAAGGCACATTGCAGGTTGCAGATCAAAGTATTGATGAGTGGCCGCAGTTTAATTCAATTGATGACCAAAAATGGCATACAGTTACAGTAAAGTCCACCACGAAAAGCTTTGAAGTTTGGATTGATGGTGTAAAAGGAAAAAAGCTGTATTATATGTCAAATGTGAAAAACATTACTTCCAATTATGTATGTCCAGCCATTACGCTGGCAGGATATAATGATGGAACTGTGAAAGACATTCGAATCTGGAACAACGGAACCACAGAAAATCCGGTAATGCCGGCGGACCGCGTATGTCAAAGTATCGAAGCTTTGCCGGATGTGGTTTCTATGACTCAGGCGGATTTATCTAAAATTCGAAGCGTATTGTCAGATTATCAGAATCTGTCGGAAACAGAGAAAAAGTTTGTGGTTAATTATGACAAATTAGAGCTGTTAAAGAAAGCATTGACGAAGTTTGACGGAGCTTATGAACTTAAGGTAGAAGGAACAAAAATAGGCACATTTGCCCAAGTGTTCCCTGAGGGAATTATTTCTCACAGAAGGTCATACGGACTGGAACGCTATGAATTTGATACTGCATTGAGCAGAAAATCTACATATTACATCCAGTGTGTCATTAACCTGGCAGAAGATTCCAACTGTTTTGATATTCTGCTGAGAGATGAGGCATATAAGGTTGACGGAAAAGATGTGGAGTCGAATGTAAGCATCCGATTATTTACCCATGGTGCGTTGCTCATTGACCAAAAAGGAAATGCCATGAGTGAGTGGCTGGAATTTGACAAGAAAAATCTTTTGGGAGAAAGTCATATTCTGGTCGTTGAAAGTAGTCCGAATGCCTGCGCCCTTTGGATAGACAATAAAAAGTATGAATTTGAAAATATCAACAAGGAAGCTTCCGGGACAGTGGATATTATCGCAGCAAAACCGGGATTCAATTTAACCAACGAGCCGGAAGGGACAATCAGTTATGTGGCAGTATGGAATGATAAAGCCGGGAATAATACATATTCTGTGGGCGACGCGGCAAGAATTGCTATTTTCAATCTTCCGGAGCTAAATCAGCTTTCTTTAGATGATGAACCACAGGTTCAAAAAGCAAGAAAATTATATAATGCTTTGTCAAAATCCGATAAACAATATGTTACAAATATTGAAAAACTGGAAAAGACAGAACGTGCAATAAAATTTATAAAAGAAGACAGCAATATGGCGTTCATGTTTTTGAAAGATGATTTGCCACAGGTGGGAGACAATTATGTGAATTTAATGTCTACGGCAAAACCGGATATTAAGCCGGAATTTAGTCAGATGGTTTCCTACAATGCTGCAACCTATGAACTGAATTTTACAAACAGCGAGGAATATATCAATGTTCCATTTAATGAAATTCAGGGAATTGGTTCTGACGATACTTATTTAATTAAGTTTGTCTATAAACCTTATGAATATTTTTATGAGACAGAAACTGCTGCATGGATGGGACTACGTGTAACGTTTTCCGGATACAATGTTGGCGGTAATGGAGCAATTTTGAATAATAAACAGCAGTTCGCATTTATGGTAAACTCCTGTGCAATTATTCCGATTGCCAATAATCAGGGACAACCTACAGATTATATTGATGGATTTGTTGCAGAAGTTGGAAAAACCTATCATGTATCCATGCTATGCAGGCAGGGTAAGTTGAAAATATGGGTTAATGGAAAGGCTGTGGGATATCTGGATACTCTAGCAGATTATCCGTTAAAGCTGGAGTTTGAAGGTTCACGATGCAAATGTGATGTGACAGACATTCAGCTATACAATTTGAGTAATCCTGAGGCGAAGGAAAGCGTAGGAGAAAATCAGGGTGGCTTTAAGTTTATTGACGATTTGCTTTATGGGAAAGAAGGAAAATCCTCTAATGCAGATTTAAACCGTGACAAAACCATTATGGTTGCAGCGACTACACTGGCAGTTGTGGTAGTGATTGCACTGATTGTCACAGTGATATTCATTGTAAAGAAGCGTAAAAAGAAGGGAGAACGTAAAGATGAAGAGTAAAAAGAAAATAATTCTTGTCATTATTCTTATATTACTTGCCATTGGTCTCTCTGTAGGCGCAGTATTTGCATGGAATAATTATAAAAAACAGAAAAAACTAAAAGAAGAACAACAAAAAGCGGAAATTACAGAAGTGTTTCATGATCAGGGTGGTGACTATATGTTGCCATCTGCACCTGGCAAGGAGGATGAGGTGACCGTCCGTCTGCGTTGTAGTAAATATAATCTGACAAAAGCCCAAATACAGATTACCTTAGATAAGGGAACAACATGGACTTGTATTGATATGACACAGGATGGAAAAGATGATACCGGTTATTATCAGTTTTGGAAAGGAACAATTCCGGCACAGACAGAGCCATATTTTTATCGTTTTGCAGTAGGCAATGAGGAGCAGTCTACGTTGTATTACGGCAGTGAAGGATTGAAATCTTATCAGCTGGATACCAATGAAATGTTTTATGTGATACCGGGATTTAATACTCCGGAGTGGTCTCAGGGAACCCTTTGGTATTATGCGCATATTGGACAATTCTGTAATGGTGACACCAGTAATGATATCTATAGAGAATATCTTTTAAGAGATGTTTCTTATGGTAATGATGGTCAGAGTATGACAAGAGGCAGTGGCGATATTGAAGGATTAAAGAGCAAGTTGGATTATATTCAAAGTCTCGGTGTCAAATCATTGGCAGTAGGACCATACTTTAGTTCTTCGGAACAGTTTGGTTTTGGTATTGACAATATGGCATCTGTTGAGACAGCATTTGGAAATGAAACAGAATTAAAAAGTTTAATTCATGACGTTCATGACCGGGGAATGAAAATTACCACAGATATGATTTTGTCATATACGGTAAACTATTCCAAATACTTTAATGAATATGCATATTTTCCAACCAGCGGTGCGTATCAGTCAAAAGATAGTCAGTATTTTGATATGTTCCGATTCCCACAGTGGCCATATAATGCTGTAAAGATTTGGAATTCTATGGGATTGAATGTAGCAAATGACCAGGCCGCAGGAAAGATATATAAGGACAATGATTCTATGGTTCTAAGATATTTAAATGAACCATATGGTCTGGATGGATATCGTTTTGACGCAGAAGAGAGTGTGGGAAATCTGGGATTTGATTATGACCCACAAGAAATATTTGGAAATATTACATCATCCATTAAAGGCGTGTCTAAAGATAAGCTGATACTTTCAGAAAATCCGGATGGTATTGGCGACCAGTACAATACCTTATTTGACTCTTCATGGCAGAAAAAGGGATATTTCGCAATGAAAGACTGGTTCCAGGGCGGTAAGTCCGGAAGTGAGATGCTCACTGTGTTACAGGATAATCTGATTAATACGGCAAGACCAAGAGCATTGTCATCTTATAACTTTTTAGGTCAGCATGACGTAGTAAGAATGTTTGATGATACAAAATCACAAAAGAATGCAATTCAGTCATTATTACTGCTTCAAATGACTTATTTAGGTTCACCGGTTATTTATTTTGGCGATGAAGTCGGAATGACAAACGGTGCCTATGATGACCAGGTAGGGCAGACATTTAACTGGGATGAATCCCATTGGGATTATAAAGTATTAAATCTTATTAAATCTTTGGGAGCCCTTAGAGATAAATATAGCTGTTTAAAAAATGGTGTCATCTGTCAGGGAGAAATCAATGATCCGGAAATGTTCTTTGCATTTGGTAGATTTGATGATGATGGAGCTGTCATTACACTATGTAATAAACAGTTAGTAAATTTGCAGGAAGAAATCAATGTCAGCAGATATAATATTTCTGATGGTGATGTGTTGACAGACTATCTTACAGGAAAGACATATAAGGTAAAAAATGGAAAAGTTACAGTAGATGTGATTCCGGGCGGTACTGTTCTTGTAACCGGAGATGATGTCAGCGAGTATCGTGAAGACTACACCATCACTGATATGGGAGAAGACATTGAAGTGCTGCAGAGTGAGCAGAGTGTCTTTGATATTACAGGAAAGGGAACATTAGAAGGAAAAGAAGATTCCTTTGGAATGTTGGCAAAACCTGTGTATAACAATATATCTCTTGCAGCATCGCTGAATCAGGATGCCAA
Organism: uncultured Eubacterium sp.; assembly: GCA_904420085.1. Classification (GTDB taxonomy): domain Bacteria; phylum Bacillota; class Clostridia; order Lachnospirales; family Lachnospiraceae; genus Eubacterium_G. The sequence goes on from CAJFUA010000036.1 coordinate 29,028, forward strand.
AGCAGCCATTATGCTTCGTGATGATACGCAGCAGGACAGTGCATTTTACAGTGCAGTGTATGACAATGGAACGGTTACGATTAAAGCTCGAACTGTCAAAGGAGCAGAAGTCAAAGAATTGGCGAAAACAGAAGTTTCCAAAGATTCTCAGATAAAAATTGTAAGAACTGACGGAAACAAGTTTGCTGCCATGTATCGTGACGGCGGACAAGGCGGATGGATTAATATCGAAAACAGCAATGCTGATATTATCATGGATGAGCAGATTTATGCAGGAATGACAGCATTGGACGACACTGCAATATTTTCTAATATTTTATTTGAAGAACAGCAACAGCAGCTTTGTGACGATTTTGAGACAGAACAGTTGGGTTCTATGTTTACTGCATCGGATCAAGATATTGTTCCAAAAGATGGCACATTAAAGCTTACTGCCAAAGATAATAAATTAGCGAATATTAAGGCAAATGCCCATACATCAGACTGGACCTTTAAGACAGAAGTTGGTGCAGTAGTCGGCAATGGTGAGAATGCATTGGCAGGAGTGATGAGTGAAGGCAGTGAAAATGACAGAGTAGTTCTTGGAAGAACTGTAGAAAATGGTGAAAACGTGATTGCCCTTGCAAAACTTGTACAGGATAAATGGCAGATATATGCTACGGTAAAGGACACAAAGCCACAGGATAAAGTCACACTTCAGTTGCAGCGTATTGGAAGCACCTATACTGCGGTAGCTAGTTATGATGGACAGAAATGGTTTGCTGTAGGTGACAGTATTTATTGTAATTACACAAGTATGTATGCAGGTCTATGTGTATACAACGCAGAAGCCGGCTTTGAATATGCATGCTTTGGAGATAGCATTCATGACCAGGAAAGCACCAACACACCAATCACGTTGAGAAATATTGTTACTTCATATAATGCGGAACTTCGAAATATTGAAGGAGATAAGATGACCTTCCTTGGCAGTGAAGATAACTGGAGTGATATTGGACCGGGTTATGCAAAGAGTACTTCCGATGATACTTCCATGATGTATCTTGAAAATAAAGTATTTGATGACGTAAAAGCGGAAGCTACCATTAAGATTACAGATGGTGACGGTACTGCAGGGATACTGATTGGAAAGCAGAAATATTCCAAAAACATCGAACAGTGTTATCAGATTGGATTTGATAAGAATAACAAACTGTTTATTTCCAAAGATGGAAAAGAATTGGCATCTACAACCATAGAACCGGGAGAAGATGGCCTGAGATTAATTGTCAGAAAAGACAACGAATATATTAATGTAATGGCAGGACAAACCGGTACTCCAATATTATCAGTAAAGGATGATACCTATGGAGAAGGATATGTAGCTTTTTATGCAGATAAGACTGCTGTAGAAATCATTAACTATGATGTAACAGCGGTTCAAACTTATTGGAACTCCAATAGAACAGCTATGGGTGCAAAAAATAATTTTGAAGTGATGGAAAATAATTCATTAGTTTCTTTGGAAGGCGTTGGTATAACCAGTGGCGTAGTAAGTTTTCAGGCAAAAACAACCATTCCTGTTTATGATTGGGAAACGGAATCAGACATTGCAAAGAAAAAAAATCAGATAGGAGTGATTTTGGGTGGCTCTTTCGGACAGATGAGTGCTTATGGCGGGGTTACAGTATTGTATGATTATAAGGCAGGTACCCTTACAGCTACGGAAGGGGAAAAAGAGCTGGCAAAGAAAAATATTACTGAGCCGGGTGAAGCCCCGGAAATTACAATGAAGATTGTAATGGAAAAGGGCAAATATGACATTTATGTGAATGATTCCAAAGAACCTGTGATGACGGTGAACAGAGAAGTACCAAATGGTGGTGCAGTAAGTTTGTACAGCAGTGAATATACCACGGTATTTTCTGATATTGTGGTAAAAGATATCACAAATGGTGGAAACGCAAATGTGAAATCTACAAGTGATGCAGGAACAGCTTTTAGCACAGATTTCTCAGACTGGATGGGATGGAATAAAAACTTCTATAAGATTAAAGCAGATGGAGCCAACTGGTGCGTAGAAGATGGTGTACTAAAAGGGAAATCTCTTGGAAGAACATGGAATATTGCCAATGTCATGAATGGCGAATATGAAAATGTTGATATCAGCATGAAGTTCCGATACAGCCAGCTTGGCACAGACAGTACCGGAACCTTTAGAATCGGTGTAGGAAAGAAAGATTTGTATGCAGGATGCGATGAGACAGGTGTATGCTTTAATATATTTGGTACAGGTCTGGTTCAGGTAATTGATACAGATACTGAGGAAACGGTAAACGGTTGGGATACCTACATTGCAAAGCTGAATGACTGGCATGACATTCATATTCGTGTCGCAAACAAACAAGTTCGATTGAGCATAGACGGAAAGGAAGTATACAGTGGAACAGTATCATCCGAAACAAAGGGTTATATTGCAATTCAATCAGACTTGTCAGATGTAGAAGTGGACGATTTTGCAGTCACACCACTTTCATAACAACAATCAGGCGGTCTGAAAAGACCGCCTTTTCTATATAATAACAAAATTGAGAGGAAACATTATGGTAGATAAAGATTTTCGCCCATTGTCTTTTTGGAGTTTTAATGAGGATATGAAGGACGAAGAAATAATAAGACAAATACATGAAATAAAGGAGCAGGGATTTGGCGGATTTTTTATGCATGCCAGGGCAGGCATGACGTTGGAGTATCTGGGAGAAGACTGGATGCACGCCTGCAGGGTGGCAGTAGAAGAAGCCAAAAATCTGGGGCTTTATGCGTGGCTGTATGATGAAAACGGATGGCCAAGCGGATTTGCCGGCGGACTGGTACCGGCATTAGGAAAAGAATATACGGCAAAACATTTATATTTTGTAGAAGAATATCCGGGTGAGGGAAATTATCTGGCAGCTTATTTCAAAACATCCAAAGATGATTATGAAAGAGCAGACAGTACACAGGCGAAGGATGCTGATATGTTTTGCTGTGTGGGATATCTGGAAGGATATGCAGATTTGTTAAGTCATAAGGCAATGGAGAAGTTTATTGAGTTTACTCATGAGAGATATCACCGGGAGTTTGGCGAATATTTTGGAAATGTTATCCCGGGAATCTTTACCGATGAGCCACAGCTGGTAGGAAAGTTTCCATATACTTTACAGTATGCTGAACTTTTCCAAGATGAATATGGCTATGACTTTTTCGACAAAGCATGGATGTTATATATTGATTCCGATAAATGTATGGAATTTAAATATCAGGCATCAAAGCTGGTGGCAAAGCTTTTTACCGAGAATTTTACAACCCAGATTGAAGAATGGTGCCAAAACCATAATATTATATTTACAGGGCATTATTCCAATGAGGATGGACTTTGCAATCAAATCAGTGCTAATTTTGACCTGATGGCACAGTATAGTGTGATGGGACGCCCGGGTATTGACTTTTTAGGAAGGCGACTTACATCCCCTGTTTTGGTTAAGCAGATTTCCGATGCTGCTTATTTGACAGGAAAGAATCGCATTACCAGTGAAAGCTTTGGATGTTGCGGTTGGGATGTAACATTTAATGACCTTCTTTGGATTGCAGATTGGGAAGCTGCTTTTGGTATCAACAGTATTGTAACCCATTTGTCGGCATATTCTATGAAAGGCAGACGCAAAAGAGATTATCCTGCATTCTTTTCTTATCAGGAACCATGGTGGGAAATTTTTGGAGAGGTTAGCCATCAGATTACAGAAACCAATACATTTTTAAGCGAAGGCAGAAGGCATATTAATATTTTGGTGGTACACCCGACCACTGGAATGTGGTGTTCGCTAGCAGGTAAGAATACATTTTCAGACCATTCCAGATACATATCCAATCAATTTAGAATGTTCGTGGAAAATCTCTTAAATCTCCAACGAGACTTCTTAATTGTCAGTGAAGAAGAACTGGAAAAATTTGAAATAAAAGACGGAAAGCTGGTGCGTGATGATATCAATGCAGGTGTATTGATGATTCCGGATACATTATCACTGAATACCGCTACTTGGAAATTGGCAGAAGATTTTTCAAAGAAACATGGTGAACTTATCTTTATGAATCAAGTTCCCAAGTTATGCAATGGAGCAATATGTGAATATGAGATAGAAAATAAAACAGTATTAGAGAACAGAGCAGGGCTCATTGAAAAGTATTTCCTTGAAAAAAACATCAATGATGAAGTAACCATAACGGACGGATATAACGGTGAGGCAGCAGATGGAATAATTCTTACCACAAGATATTTGTCAGATGGCACCATCAGGGTGCAGGTTATGAATCCATCAAGGTTTGACAAAAAGAAAGTATATTTAAAGATAAAAGGCAACAAATATGCAGAAGGCAGAAGCTGTATGTATGATGGAAAGAATACATATTCCCAGATTGTTCTTGAACCAACAGAAAGTGTAAGAATTGTTGTGAAAGAAGCATGTGAAAAAGTGGGGAATCCTACCAAATCAAAAGTTTCATCTAATGCAGTGAACCTTTCAGAAATTTCTTTATTAGACCGCAATGCATTTACTATAGACAAATGTAATGTATATGTAAATGGAAATAAAATACTAGAGGATGTGCTTCCGGCAGCTTGTGCGGATGATGTGTACGAATATGCTTATCAGACAGGAAAAGAAGCAAAAGTCAGATTGGAATATTATTTCCAGGCGGAATTTAAAGACAATATGCCTGCAGATTTTTCGTTGGTAGCAGAAGATGACGGACTGACTGCTGTTGAAATCAATGGTGTAGCAATATCAGATAAGAAAGAGGGATGGTGGATTGATAAATCCTTTGGGATGTTCAATATCAATACCTTGGTACAAAATGGTAAAAACACAGTGGCATTGGAGTTTGAGATCAAGAAGCATGAAGAATCCGATGAAGGTGAAGATTTTGAAGGCTACAGAAACAAATTCTTCTATTCCATAGAACCGGAAAACGTTTATATTCTTGGTAGTTTTGATGTGCAAGCTTTGGGCGAAATGTATGAAGATGTGGAGTCACTTTATAAAACAGGACCTTTTGCAATCACCGATAAAAGGATAAAAACATATAAGGAACTTACAAGTCAGGGATTATGGTTCTTTAGAGGAAATGTGTCTTACAAAGGAAGCTTTACATTAAATGAAAATCATGAAAATAGTGCATATTATATTCGCCTTGCAGAAATGAAAGAAGTTGCTGCAAAAGTAATCGTAAATGGTAAAGAGGCAGGCACAATTTTTAGAACACCATATCAATTAGATGTGACTTCACTGGTTGCTAATGGAGATAATGAAATAGAGATTGTATTGTATGGAAATAATAGAAATCTCTTAGGTCCGCATCATCACAAAATGGGTAATCCGCATATGCTTGGAGTGCCAACCTTCCTTGGAAAAAAATGTTTTACAGACTTTATTTATCCGGAACTTACAGAAGATGATGTAAGTATGGAAGAATATGCCTTTGTAAAATTTGGTTTCGAACAGGTGGTTTTAGAAGAATACAGATAGGAATAATAATATGATAAAGAGCAAATTATTTACAGTTGTGTTTGACGAAAACACTGGCGGAATAGAGCAGTTTCTATTAAATGCAGATAAAAATCAAATGAATTTTGTTAAGAAACATCATTCCTTGAACAAAATCATGTTAACAAGGCGCATTCATGGAAATCAACCGGTGGATATGAACTTGATTCGTTTTGAGGAAGAAGCGGATTATGCAAAAGCGGTTTGGAGTCTGGATTCTCTGGAAGTAGAAGCAAATTATTCTTTTACGAAAGAAGGAAATATCAGAGTGTCCAACAGATTTCATAATATGTCAGATGTGGAATTGGTTCTTGATCGAGGGGAATGGGGCATTGCTATGCCTTTTGCTGACGAATATCCAAGTGCAAAAGAATGTATGACAAATAGATGTCATACACACATATGGTGCGGTCTAAGTGGCGCATCCTATGTGTGCTGCCTGAAAATGGGATTAGAAAAGGATAATATTGGACTTTTTGTAACTGAAGGCGGATTTGAATCTTACAGTCAGGAAGACACCAAAACCAATGACAGAGGATGGTTTTTGGTGCGTCCGGATATTAAAGTTTTATCTCCTGAAAATGATTATGTGCTTACATATGAAATTTTTCCTTGTGAAGGAAAAAAAGATTTCTTAAATCAATGCAGTAATTATGATAATTATGTTGGTGTGAATGCAAGGTCATACAGCATTTTTGAAGGGGAAACCTTACAGTTTGCAGTGCAGTGGAAAGATAAGAAAAAGGTTATGACATCGTGTGATACAGAAGGTTTGACAATCAAAAGACAGGCAAAAGATGACAAACTGATTTTTTCCTGCAAGCCGGAGAAAATCGGAGAATATAAGTTTTTGGTTCAGACTGGTAAGGCGAAAACCATAGCTGTATTTCAGGTGCTTCCTAAAATAGAAAAGATGGTTCAAAGAAGAGTTGAATATATTGTAGAACATCAGCAGTTTCATAAAGAGGGAAGTCATTTAGACGGTGCATATCTGGTATATGACAACGAAGAAAAAAGGTTGATTCATGATAATGAGTGGCCTGATTGTAATGCATCCAGAGAGCGTGTTGGCATGGGGATTTTGATTGCACATTATCTTCAGAGTCATAAGAATGACAAAATCTACAACAGTTTAATGATGTATGAAAAATTCATCAGACGTGAAATATACGACGATGCCACCGGACGCATTTTTGATGCTGCTTTAAGAGATGAAACAAGAGACAGACTGTACAATTATTTGTGGGTAGCGTTATTTTATGCCGAACTGTATAGACTAACCAATGATGAAAAGTATCTGGATGATGTTTCAAAAATTGTCCAATGTTATTACAAACGAGGTGGAAGAAATCACTATCCCAATGCTGTATTTTTTACGGACTTACTGGATATATTTCATGGTAAAAGGCCAAAGGAATATGAAATATTAAAAGGTTTATTTTTACAGCATGCCAGCGAAATTATAAAAAAAGGCTCAAATTATCCAAAGCATGAAGTAAACTATGAGCAAACTATAGTGGCCCCGGCGGTAGCTATTATATTGGATGCCATAAAGTATGGTGACAAAAGTCAGACAGATTCCTATATGGATGAACTGATGGTACAGACCAAAAGATTAGAACGATTTGATGGGGTTGCACCACATTATAAATTAAATGAGGTGGCAATCCGATATTGGGATGCTTATTGGTTTGGAAAAAGTCATGTGTATGGGGATACCCTTCCTCACTATTGGAGTTGTCTGTCTTCTGCCAATTATTTTCGAATAGGAAAAGACCATCATATGGACAACTATGTAAGAAAAGGCAAGGAGGGACTAAAGGCATGCCTTTGTGCATTCTTTGAAGATGGAAGTGCCAGTTGTGCATCGGTTTTTCCATATAAAGTAAACGGAATGAAAGGTGAGTTTATGGATGCATTTGCCAATGACCAGGATTTTGCATTGTATTATGGGGACAGGTTTTTGCATACACTTTAATTAAAACTCCCTTAAAAAAGTTGATGGTTAAAAAAAGCACCGCGGATCGCAGAGGCGCGGAAAGGTAGTTATCCTTACGAATCCGCGCCTCGCGAGAGAGTTCGCTTGCGAACTCTTTATTCTTTTATCAACGGATAACGCTTCATTTGAATATAAAATTTTAATGGATAAAACTGCTAAAAATAGTTGTTATTGGCAGTATTATATATGTGAAGAAAAGCAAAGAAATGCTATACTCCACTTAACGAATTGAACGGAGAAAAATATAAAAATGGATATTTATGATTCGCCGGAATATAAGCGGTCGAGAGGGGCATATATAGTGCAGTGTGCCATGTACTATTTGGTTACATTGTTGGTTACAGATGTGTTTTTGGCAAAACTATTAGGAAGCATTGGAATCAAGGATTCCTTAATTGGTATTATTTCATCTTTTGTTTCTCTTGCCTTTTTAATTCAATTATTTTCTATCTTTCTGCTAAGATTAAAGGTAAGTAGAAAAAGACTGGTAATCACATTAGACACCATTGGCATTTGCTTTTTTATGTTGTTGTATCTGGTGCCCTTTATACCGGTCAGTACCGAAATAAGAACAGTGCTGGTTATTGTCAGTGTGGTAATTGCCTATGCAGGAAATTATCTTATCTCCACCATTTGCTTTAAATGGGCAAATTCCTATGTGGATCCTGAAAAAAGGGGAAGTTTTTCATCGACAAAAGAAATTTTTTCCTTAGCTTCCGGAATTATCTTTACGATCATTATTGGATATATTATTGACAGATATGAAGGAATCGGTAATCAAAAGGGCGGTTTTCTATTTATCGCTATAACAATCCTGATTCTAAATATGAGCAATATTATATGTTATGCCATGATTAAAAAAGAGGATGGGACAGAGCAAAAGAAAGAGGAACATCCAATGTCAGAAATATTCAAAAATGTCATTGGCAATAAAAATTATCGAAATGTAATTGTTCTCTCGATCATGTTGGAAACCGCAAAGTATTTTACTATAAGATTTATGGGGATATTTAAAACTAAGGATTTAGTGCTTTCTGTATTTGCAGTGCAAGTGATTAATATGGCAGCAAATATTATCAGAATTCTGGTATCAAAACCTTTGGGAAAATATGCAGACAAACATTCTTACGCCAAGGGTATCGAATTAGGACTGTATATTTTGGGAGCCGGCTTTCTGCTTAATATGTTTACAACAAAATCTACATGGTTTTTGGTTGTGTTATTTACCATTTTATATAATTGCAGCCAAGCCAGTACAAATCAGAATTCTTTTAACATTACATATAACTATGTGGATTATAAATATATTTCACAGGCAATGGCTATTCGAAATAGTATTGCCGGCATTTGTGGATTTGCAGCATCGATTATTGCAGGAAAAATTTTGGGGATCATACAGGCAAATGAAAATCAGGTTTTTGGAGTACATATTTATGGGCAGCAACTGTTATCGGCCATTTCGCTTGTAATTGTGGTGATTGCCATTCTTTTCACAAAAAAAGTCATTGAAAAACAAAAGGTTATTATACAGTAAAAAAGGAGACGCGAAAGATAATGTTATTTGAACTGTTTCATGATCAGGGAAAAGGTTATATATCGACCATTGAACCGACAAAAGATGATGAAGTGACGCTATTTTTAAGAACTACAAAGGATGCAGTAAAAGAAGCATATATTTTATATTCTGCGAATGGAGACACTTGGAATCAGGTGCCAATGAAAAAAGGGGAAACAGATAAGACAGGTTATTATCAGTTCTTTGAAGGTACCATTCCACCAATGGAGAAAAAATACTATTACTGTTTCTTGGCAGACGGTGTTTATCTCAGTGGTATGGGTACAAGTGAGGACATGCCGGTAGCAATCGATTGTTTTGTGATTATGCCAGGGTATAAAACCCCTGACTGGGCAAAGGGAATATTGTGGTATTCTATTATGCCGGACCCGTTTTTTAATGGGGATATATTTAATGATGCCGCAGAGAGCGGATTGAAAAAGACCGTTCCTTGGGGCGCACCATTAAGAGGTCTTTATGAATATTATGGCGGAGACATAGCAGGAATCAAATCAAAGCTTGATTATATAGAAGAATTTTATGTGGATGGCATCTATGTTAATCCTCTATGGACCAGCGAGTCCAATGCAGGATATGGACCAAACAGCTATTATGAGACCTCCATTAATTATGGAAATGAGGAAGAATTTATTGATTTAACGAAAAGCGTTCATGAAAGAGGACTGCGCTTCATGATGGATGCCGTATTTTCTTATTCACAGGCAAACAGCATTTTTACCAACAGCAATCATCATCAGCCATTACCTGGTGCATTCGAATCACAGGATTCAGAATATTATGATATGTTCGAATTTCAGAAATGGCCTACCGAGTATACCCATAAATGGGGTGGCATCGAAAATGATTTGGGAAGCGAAAAATCCAGAGATGTATTTTGGAGGGATGAAGATTCCGTATTACATAGATATGTGAGAGAACCTTACAATGCGGACGGATATCGTTTCGATGCCATTACCTCTTTTGCAGGCAGAAACACAGACCTTGATAAAATCGGTGCAGAAATTAGAAAGTGTGTCAAAGAAGAGACCCCGGAGGTATTGTTGATTGGAGAAGATTATGGAATCAGCAGTGCATTGTCCGGTAATTGGGATGCATTTCAGGATAGCTTTTTCCTATTTTCTGCAAAATTATGGTTTCAGGGTGGACAGTATGACCAGTCATGGCTTTTAGAAAGATTAAGTATGATGTCCAAATTGCCACGTGCATTGGGATTATGTCTCTATAACAATTATGACTTACATGATGTGGGAAGACTGATTAATGATTACGAAACAGAAAAATACAAAATCAAAGGCGTATGGTTGTTACAAATGACCTATATTGGTTCCCCGGTCATCTATTACGGCGATGAAATGGGCGTAAAGAAAGAAGTGGGATGTTCCAGAAACTGCTTCAACTGGAATCAGGCAGAGTGGAATCAGGAATTAATGGCTTTGAGCAAGACTTTGGGTAAATTAAGAACAGAATACACAGCACTGAAAGACGGTATTATCAAAGTAGGTGTTACAGACAATGAAAGACAAATCACGGTTTTCGGACGATGGGACGAAAATGGCAGTGTTGTTACCATGTTAAATCAAAGAGATTATGACCAGGAAATGTTATTGGATTTGAAACAGTATAACATTACAGATGGCACAGTAATGACGGATTATCTGACTGGTCAGCAGTATGTAGTGGAAAAAGGCTGTGCGACAGTAGTGATTCCGGCAGGTGGTAGTATTCTGGTTACAGGAAAGGCAGGAGAATACAGAAATACATTCAAATTAGTAAAAGAAGAATATGGTGATTTTGTCCAAATGCCAACGGAGAATACTTTTGTTATCAAGGAGTATACAGAAAGCATAGAAGCTGTTATGCCTATTTACGGACAGGGATATATTGAAGTAGATATTACTGATAAATTATGGGGTGGAGACCTATTTATCAGCGATGACATATATGGAAAACGTATTACAGCCCATTTTGAACACAATGGAATTGTTCTGAAAAAATCAGACAATCAGGTGGTATATCAGAACGAAATCCAGGAAGGTGGGCGTGTAAGAATTGCAATGATGCATGATGGGTGCATAGCACTTTTCGTAGATGGTAAATTATTAAAATCGGGCGTTTGCCCACTGGTGCGTACAGAACAGTTCTACGCAGGGATTGGTTCTAATGGAAATGCAGTTATTTTTTCAGACATAAAAGTAGGAAATGGTCCGGCATCACTATATGAAGATTTTAGTAAGCCTCATTTTCAAAATCTGCTTTCCATAGCAAAGGCAAAAGGCGATTATCAGATATCTGATGGAAAACTTTTGATGCATACAGAAGATGTTTCCATATTGCTCACAGATGAAAAGTCAGGAGATTTTACATTCAAAGCAAAGCTAACGGGTGTAGAACAAGGCTTTGCAGGAATTGTAAGTTATTGCGATGACAATAACGCTGTAGCACTGATAAAAGAAAATGACAGCCTGATTTTTGGTTACTTGAAAGACGGAAAAATTATTCCATGGGACATTGTTCAGGAAGCTTTTGCAGACGAAATCCTACTACAGCTACAGAAAGTTGGCAATGTATATCAGGCAGTATATATTTATGATGATGTGGTTAAGGAGTTTAACACGCCACTGATGGCGAATATGAGTATCGTAAGAGCAGGGCTGATTTGTGGGAAAGGTAACGCGAGGTTTTCATATGCATGCTTTGGAAATAGCATTGAGGATGGTCATACTTCAAACACACCAATCACATTAAACAGTATGCAAAATTGGACTGTTCCGGCAAATGAAATTCCTCAAGTTAGAACACTGGAACAATACAATATTATTGGCGAGCAGAAAGAGTGGGAATACGCGGTAGGTGGTATCCGAAGAAAAGTAAGTCAGGGATTCTCCCAGATGGCAATTACCAATAAGACTTATATCAATTTCAAAATTCAAGGAACATTATTAAGAAAAGATGGAAACGGTGAAATCGGTATCACAATGCTTCGCAGCAAGATTGATGAAACAAAAGGCGATGGATATATTCTGTCTTTAACCGCAGACAATACACTTTCTCTCAAATATCAGGGAGAAATCATAAAACGTGAAAAGTTAGAGAAAATAAGCAACTATGGCTTAAGAGTCACCATCATTCGTATGGATAATAGGCTATATATTTTTATTGGACAGGATAGAAGATTGTTTGTACAGCTTTCAGATGTGACAATAGGCGCAGGCTATGTTGGATTTTATATGGACAATGTGAGTGGCAATATTAATAATTATATGGTTTGCGATTATCTTCCATTGTGGTTAGAGCCGGTAAGCCCTTGGGCACAAAATATGCAAAGTGATGGTCGTGGACTGGTTGTAAAAGTGCCGGAACTTGTTATGGCAAATTTAAGAGGTGTGGCATACACCAATGTAGATGCTAAAGTAAGAGTGATGTTAGATGTGTGTGACCAGGGAAAAGATGCCTACGCAGGAGTGTTATTTGGTGCATTTCAGGACGTAGAGCCAAAACGTGGCGGTGTATTAGTATCACTCAACAAAGAGGGTGTTTTATCTATTTCCAAGGAAGGTGTTATCAAGGAACAAGTACCACTGAATACAGATGTTTTATCTGTCGATATGCATATTGTAGTGAGGGATGGGGTGTATCAGGTATATTTGCCATATGTTGAAGAACCTGTACTGAACTGGAAGGATGAGGCATATGAAGGCGGTGTAGTAAGCCTTGTTTCTGAAAATTCCAAAACAGGATTTTACCATATGCATATTCACGATTTGGCAGAGCCGGAAGAGGATTGTAATGAAGAATATGCAATGTATCGAAACGGAATTAAAATCCCATGTGCAGACATCTATACGGAAACAGATACAGGAAATATCATTTACAGTATAGAGTCGGGGCAGGCAGATAATGGGGCATATCTTTTGGAAATGGATGTGCAGGTGTGTAGCCCTGATGATGAAAAATCATATCCAACCATCTATTTTAGAAGCGGTGTAAATAGAAAATTGGGTATTTATTGTGGTGGAGATTGTAGTAAATTGGTGGAGAAAAACAATGGAGCAATCAGTGATGTGGCAGCAGAGTCTTTGTGGTTATTTGCAAAACGTATGCCGGATGAAAAGTGGCATGTTGCAATTGAAACCTATCCAAACAAGGCATCTGTTAAGATTAATGATTCTTACGTTTTCAAGAATGTCTGCTTAGACAATTGTCTGTCCGGGGATTTCTCAAACCTTCCTTTTGTGCCGGAGATTGTTTGTAGACAGGGGCAGGAAGGAAAAGCCAAAACAGAAATAAGCAATATTAAAATTTCTAAGCTGTAATAAAGGATAAAGTAATTAGGAGGTAATTGATGAAACGATTTGATATTACATATTTTGGAGGACCACCAGCAGAATATATTGTGAAGGAAGAAGTTATAGAAGATATGGCTCGTGCAGGAATCACTTTATGCCAGATTCGTTGTATTGATGGTGTGGAAACAATTAAAACGGCTTTAAAATTAATGAAAAAGCATGGCTTAAAGGCCATTGTTGCAGAAAACAGAATCTTAGAGCTTGTGGAAAAAGCACAATTTGAAAATGTGGACAAAGTGGTAAAAGAGGTGGTAGAGGATTACAAGGAAATGTCTGACATCATTGAAGGTTGGGAAATTTTTGATGAACCGGATACTGGCCAGTATCCAATCTTGTCGTCAATTGTAGCAGCTTTTAAGAAGTATGCACCAAATCAGGAAACTGTGATAAATTTATATCCAAATTATGCACCGTTAGAAGCACTGAAAGCGAAAAGTTATGTGGAATATGTTGAACGCTTTATCAAAGAAGTTCATCCTGATTTTTTGAGCTATGATCATTATACATTTGTTGGCAGAAAGTTAAATAAAGAAGTGGTAAATAATGATAGAGAAACAAAAAAAGAACTGCTCATTCGTGTTGCGGCAATGAGAGGAGCCAAACGTGGAGAATTCTTTGAAAATATCGAAGATATTAGGCGGCTGGGCTTAGACAATCATATAGAGCAGATGTTGATTATTCTCCTTACAGAACATGGAGACTACAGAAATCTTACAAAAGCTGAAATTTTATGGCAGGTGAATATGTGCCTGGCTTACGGAATGCATAGAATCTCTTATTTTACATATTGGCTCCCGGAACCAAGTGACTTTTGGAAATGGGACAATGCAATGTGTAATCGAAAAGGGGAAAAATATCAGCATTATTATGATGTTCAAAGAATTAATCAGGAAATACATTCTATTGGAGCTATTCTCTTTGCACATAAATCAGAAGTGGTATTTCATATTGGAACAGGTGAAAATGCTGTAAGACAATTTGAAGGATATGGACCAATTACAAATATTTCGGGAGAACATGGTGTTATCGGGTTCTTTGAAGATGGATATATATATTTGGTTAATCATGATTTTATTTACGAAAGAACATTTACAATCACTGCGAATCAAGAACTGGCACGGTATGAAAATGATGAATTTATATCTTGTGGTAAAAAAATTACGATTACATTGTCGGCAGGAGCCGGAACGCTTTTAAAATTACAGTAAAAGAGGAAGACTGAATTTAGATAAATCAATAAAAAGAACAAGTGAAAAAGATAAACGAGGAGGAATTCATTATGAAAAAATTAAATGTGGCAATTATCGGATGTGGACGTATCAGCGTTGTATATGACACTGCCTTTCACAAATTGGCAGACAGAGTGAATGTGGTTTATGCCGTGGACAAGGATGAAAAGAAAGCAAAAGAATTTGCAGATAAATTTGGGTGTGCCTACGCAACAGATTTTGAGCAAATAGCAGATAAAGACATTGATGTGCTGCATATTTGTCTGCCGCATTATTTGCATGCCCCAATGGCAATGAAGGCGATGAGAGCCGGTATGAATGTTTTAACTGAAAAACCGGTGGCGATGACCCTTCAGGAAGCCGATTTGATGAAGCAGGTGCAGAAAGAAACAGGCAAAAAACTTGGCGTTATTTTTCAAACCAGATATACAACCGGTGTGCAGAGATTAAAGAAAATGATAGAAGAAGGAACGTTTGGGAAAATTATTTCAGCCCGTTCGATGCTGACCTGGAGCAGAACAGAAGACTATTATAAGAGCAGCGACTGGAAAGGAACCTGGGATGGGGAAGGCGGCGGAACATTGATTGATCAGGCAATCCATAGCATGGATAGAGTGCGATATCTGGTGGGAAGTGATATTGCATGGATTGAAGGAAATGTATCCAATTACACTCATCCATATGTCAAAGTGGAAGATACTGCTACTGCAGTCATTGGATTTGAAAATGGATGTATTTATAGTGTTTATGCAACCAATACATATAGTATTGATGCACCGATTGATATTGAATTGGTAGGAGAAAAGGGAAGATGCGGTCTGAAACAGGATTTGGGCTATTATGAACTGGATGGAGAATATGTGGAAATTCGAGATGAGGATGATGAAGTGCCGGTAGGACCAAATTATTGGGGCAGCAGTCATCATATTCAAGTAAGAGAGTTTTATGATGAAGTAATGAATGATAAAGACATTACCATTAATGTGGACGAAGGAAGAAAAACACTGGAGATGGTAAAGGGTATTTATTTGTCATCGGCTAAGAAAGAACGTATTACATTACCTTTTGAAGATGTCATATATGAAGATTTAAATCAAATCTGTGAAAAATAAACAAAAGATATCAAATGATATACCCATTGTAAAATGGAATCACACGAAGGAGGCAGCTTGGTTATGGGAGAATTAAAAAGAGAGCAGATATCATTAATTCCTGTTCCGAAAAATGTATCAGGAGTCGATGAACGAATTGTTATTGAAAATCATATTGTATGTGATAAAGAAGAATGGAATGATTTAATCAATGTCTTTTGCAAGTCCTTTCAGAAAATTAATGATGTAGAATTTACAGAAGGAATGGGTGGCATTCAAATTATATTTGATGAACAATTGTGGCAGGAAGAGTACCGTATTGAAGTGGATACAGAGGTAAAGCTGTATGCTTCCAGTTATGAAGGGGCTTCCTATGGAATTGCCACGCTATTGCAATTGTTAGACAAAGATTGCACCATTCCAAAACTATGTATTGAAGATTATCCGGATAAGGATTATAGGGGACTGATGGTGGATGTGGCCAGAAAGTGGCATCCTTTTGGTACATTATTACATTATGTGGACTTGTGTTTTATGCTGAAAATAAAATATCTGCATCTGCATTTTTCGGATGACCAAAGCTTTACTTTGCCATCTGCAGCTTTTCCGAAGCTTTCTGACGAAGGAAAATCTTATACGAAACAGGAAATAAAGATTCTTTGGGAATATGCAAAGCAGCGAGGAATTGTTTTAATACCGGAAATTGAAATGCCGGGACATGCAAAGATATTAAATAAAAGATATCCGGAAGTTTTTGCAAATCAACTAACAGAGGGCGATTACCATAAGACGATTACGGAAAATGGAGATGCGATTGGTGCAGAATCCATTCTCTGTGCAGGCAGTGAAAAAACATTTTCTGCGGTGCAGACCTTATTGAATGAAGTGATGGAATTGTTCCCGGAAACACCTTATATTCATTTGGGAGGGGACGAGGCAAATTACCATGCCTGGGATGCTTGCTCAGTATGTCAGCAATATATCAAAGACCATGGATTGAAAAATTCAAAGGAACTATATGCAGATTTTATCAGACGCATTACAGATTATGTATTACGTTGTGGAAAAACACCGATTGTATGGGAAGGTTTTGCAGATGAAGAATCCCATATGATTTCAAAAGACGTGGTTGTCATCAGCTGGGAGAATCATTATCAAAACACCTATGATTTGATTAAAAATGGGTTCAAGGTCATTAACTGCGCATGGCAACCGTTATATGTTGTTGGTGGAATCTATGAAAATGAAAGATATCATTTTGAGGATATTTTAGACTGGAATGTTTATGAATGGCAGCATTGGTGGAAAGAGTCTGAGGCATTCTTAAATCCAATTCGTGTGCAACCGACAGAGCAGGCCCTTGGTGCACAAATCTGTGTATGGGGGCTGACTTATGAAAGAGAAATTGCAAAAACAGTGGAAAATCTGGCAGCACTTTCTGAGCGTAGCTGGTCTGTATTAAGAATATGCGATAAATATCAATTTCAGGATAAAGCATACAAGATTTTGGATAAAATCTTCTTATTAATTGCCGAAGAATAGTTTTTTAAAATAACAGGAGATTATTATGAAATATAATTGTTTTAGACCGGGAGAGGTATGGTTGGATACGGAGGGAAAACCGATTCAGGCACATGGTTTTTCTGTCATGTACAGTGAAAAAGAACAGACTTATTACTGGTATGGAGAAAATAAAGAAAAGACCACCGGAGCAGAAAATAATACAATATGGCATTGGGGTGTCCGGTGTTATGCTTCAAAGGACTTATATAATTGGGAAGATAAGGGATTAATTATCCCGCCGGAAGATGATTTAAATAGTCCGCTTCACCCAACCTACTGTATGGACAGGCCTCATATTCTATATTGTAAAAAGACAGGAAAATATGTGGCTTGGCTCAAAATTATGGCGGGACCGGTCAGCCAGTTTATGTCAGTTTTGGAAGCAGATGACTTTATGGGACCATATCGGTTTGTTCATAAAATATATAAGCCCTTACTAATGGATACCGGCGATTTCACCTTGGCTGTGGATGAGAATACCGGAAAGGGATATTTCATCTTTGGTCGTCCTCATTTTGAGTTGATTACGGCAGAACTGACAGATGATTTTACAGAAGTAACAGGAAAATATCAGACAAATTATTCGGGCATGTATCCGCCATATGCCAGAGAAGCTCCAACTTATTTTGCAAGAGATGGAATTCGTTATTTGATTACCAGTGGAACCAGTGGTTATAGCCCCAATCCAAGTCAAATATGCAGATTTACGGATTGGTTTAGTACATATGAGGATTTGGGGAATCCCTGCGTGGGAGATGGCGCAACAACTAGCTTTTGCAGTCAGTTTACCTGCGTGATAAAAGTTCAGGGAACAGACTGTTATATTGCAATGGCTGACAGGTGGAGACCTAGTGAATATGAAGTAGAGCACGCAGAGGAACTGTATCAGGAATGGGTAGATAATGCAAGAAAATCGGAATTCAGAGCACAGTTTCAGGCAGACAGGAGTCCTAAATATCCAGAACCCTTGTCCGGCAAATTGGAGATACATCGGGAAAATACCAGTGTAGCCCGTTATGTGTGGCTTCCAATTCAATGGGATAATGAAAAACCAGTAATTTACTGGAAGGATGAATGGAAACTTCCAGAGCAGTGATGCGTGGAAGGATTAATTGCAATAAATATCAATTATCTCTAAAATCCTTTGGCGAGCAGGCATACTTCTTCTTAAAAATATTATAAAAATAGCTGCTGTTGTTATATCCGATGTTTTCCATAATATCATCAATGGAAAGATTGGTCTGTTTTAAATAATACACAGCCTGCTGTAGCTTCCTGGTCTGTAGCAGTTCCTTAAAATTGCTTCCGGTATGTTTTTTTAAGGTACGGCTGATGGCATAAGTCGGAAGGCCTAAGTCGGAAGCAATCTCTTCTAAAGAGCCGTTTTTATAATGGGTTTCAATATATTGTAATACAGAAAAGACGATATTCTGGTCATATTGATTGGGGTCGTCTTTTTTTAATGTGTCTGCATAGTGGGACAGATTCATGAACAGAAGTCCCATGGTTGTTTGAATGGTTGAATTAATATGGGGCGTTTTGTTAAGAATAGTCCAAATCATATTTTCTATCAGATTATTAATGGGCAGGATGTTTTTTGCCTGAAAATGTAAATAAGTGTTTGCGGAGCTGCCCTCGGAAATTGTGGATATCAAAAAGTCTCGAAGAATATTATTTTCTTCAATCATGGCAAGAGGCTTGTCAAAAAAAGCAGGGAGAATAATAAAATTGACAGCAATATCGTCTTCGCCGGCAGGGAGAATTTCATGATAGACGTTTTGATTCATAAACAGAATGTCTCCCTCATTCAAAACTAAAGTAGTATTGTCATTGATAATATGTGTGGTAGAACCGCTGCACATATAAAGCATTTCCACATAATTGTGCCTGTGATTTGGAAAATGTGCAAATCTGGTATGTGGACGAAACTGTATATACTGCCCTTTCTCCAGCAACTTTTTGCTGTCGATAACAAATTCTTTGGAAGCGGTATAAAGCTCCTGTTTTACCGATTCATCCCCATTTAAAAGGGCATACTCTTCCTCTGTTATCTCTTTTAGTTTGTTTAATAACTTCTCATCCATAAATATTTCTCCGCTGATTTGATAAATACAGTATATCATATAATTGCAAATAAGGTCCTTAAAATTTGCATATTAAGACCTAAAATTTAAAAATCTTTTTTGTTACTCTAATGATAGAGGTTCATTTATAAAATAAATCAATATAGGAGCAACATATGGACAAATACTATTTGGCTGTAGATATCGGGGCATCCAGTGGCCGTCATATTCTAGGCAGTATTCAAAACGGAAAAATAAATATTCAGGAAATACACCGGTTTGACAATGGCATAAAAGACGTAGATGGCAGTAAATGCTGGAATGTGGAATATCTTTTTCAGGAAATATTAAATGGAATGAAAAAATGTGCCGGGATGGGAATTGCACCGGAGTCGGTGGGAATTGACACCTGGGCAGTGGACTATGTTCTCCTGGATGAAAATGACAAAATCCTCGGAAAAACATATGCATACAGAGATGCAAGAACAGCAGATGTTATCGGGGAAGTATATAAGACAATACCAGAAAATCAGTTGTATGGAAGAACGGGAATACAGAAGCAACCCTTCAATACAATTTATCAGCTTATGGCTGATAAAGTTTCTCCTTCCCTAACATTAAACCATGTCAATTCACTACTTCTTATTCCTGACTTCTTCCACTATTTGTTATCTGGCGTAAAGGCAACAGAATATACCAACGCCAGCACAACACAATTAGTGAGTCCGGAGACTTATGACTGGGATTTTGAATTAATAGAACAGCTGGGATATCCGGCACACATCTTTCAGAAAATTGTAGAACCCGGAACTGTATTAGGGGAATTGCTTCCTGAGATTCAGAGACAGGTAGGATTTAATTGTAAAGTGGTTGTTCCGGGAACCCATGATACTGCATCAGCAGTGGCAGCAGTTCCGTCCATGGAAGAACATCCGCTGTATATTAGCTCCGGGACATGGTCATTGATGGGAACAGAGCTGTTAAAGGCAGATTGTTCCGAAGAAAGCCGGCAAGCCAATATGACCAACGAAGGCGGATATGGACACCGATTTCGATATTTGAAAAATATTATGGGACTGTGGATGATACAGTCTGTCAGACACGAGTACGATGACAAATATTCCTTTGCACAGCTTTGTGAAATGGCAGATGAGGCAGGTTGCAGTTCCATTGTGGATGTCAATGATGACAGGTTTTTAGCACCGGACAGCATGATTGATGCGGTGCAGCAATATTGCAGCGAGACCGGGCAGCAGGTGCCTGAAACACCGGGAGATATGGCGAGAGTTATCTATAGCAGTTTGGCAAAATGTTATGGAATGACCGTAAGACAATTAGAAAAAATAACAGGAATCAAGTATAAAAGCATTCATGTAGTGGGTGGCGGTTCTAATGCAAAATACTTAAACAGACTGACTGCAAAGTACACAGGAAAAACCGTATATGCAGGACCTGCAGAAGCCACCGCCATAGGAAATATAGCTGTGCAGATGATTGCAGATAATAGGTTTGCGGGATTAAAGGAAGCACGAAAGTGTATCAGCGAATCGTTCGATATTAATGTTTTGGAAGTGAGGTAACAAATGAGTAATTATTATAAAGAAGCAAGAGAAGTATATAAAAGAATGGGAGTGGATACAGACGCGGCAATTGCCAAATTAAAAGAGGCACCGGTATCACTTCATTGCTGGCAGGGTGATGATGTAACAGGATTTGACCATGACGGGCCGCTGACAGGAGGAATTCAGACCACAGGCAATTATCCGGGCAAGGCAAGAACACCACAGGAGCTGATGGATGATATTGATATGGTTATTCGTCTTACCCCAGGAAAGAAAAAATTAAATCTTCATGCCAGCTATGCAATTTTTGAAGAAGGTGAATTTGCCGATAGGGACAAACTGGAGCCAAAGCATTTTAAAAAGTGGGTAGAATTTGCAAAGGAAAGGGGAATGGGCATTGATTTTAATCCGACATTCTTCTCCCATGATAATATTAAGGATGGTCTTACACTGTCCAGTCCGGATGACGAAGTGAGAAATTTCTGGATTGAACATGGAAAAGCATGTATCCGGATTTCACAGTATTTTGCAGAAGAAACAGGAATTCCGTGTGTTATGAATATATGGATTGGTGACGGACTGAAGGATATCCCTGCAGATAGAATGGGACCAAGAGAAAGATATAAGGATGCCATTGAGCAGATTATTGCAGAGCCACACAATCCAGAGATGGTGAAGCCTTGTGTAGAGTCAAAGGTATTTGGCATTGGTGTGGAATCATACACAGTAGGTTCCGGGGAATTTACATTATTGTTTGCAGCAACCCATGAAGGTGTTCTGCCACTGATGGATAACGGACACTATCACCCTACCGAAATGGTGTCTGACAAGATTCCGGCACTGCTTACCTATTTTCCGGAAATTGCACTTCATATTACAAGGCCTGTCAGATGGGACAGTGACCATGTGGTTTTGTATGACGATGAGACGAAGGAAATGGCAAAGGAAATTGTGCGTTGTGACGGACTTCAGAGAGTCAATATGGCACTGGATTATTTTGATGCAGGCATCAACAGAATTTCCGCCTGGACTGTGGGCTTCAGAAGCTGGCAGAAAGCGCTCCTTACCGCACTCTGCACGCCAAATGAGCGGCTGAAAGCTTTACAAAATGCAGGTAATTTCACAGAGCTTATGGTGCAGCAGGAAGATATCAAAATGTTGCCGTTTGGCGAGGTGTGGAATGAATATTGCAGACAGTGTGGTGCACCTGTGGATGGACAGTGGTTTGATGAAGTGAAAGCATATGAGGAAAAGGTATTAAGCAGGAGATAAAACAGAAGGTGACGTAGACCTTGAAAATTGCGATATAAGTGAAAGGAATAAAGATGAAAGTATTAGATTCAAAATTTGCTCAGGGGTTTATCAGAATGTGTAATGACGGCTGGGAGCAGGGCTGGCACGAGAGAAACGGAGGCAATCTTTCCTATAGAATTAAAGAAGAAGAGATTGCTGAAGTAATGGATGATTTGAAAATGGATGGAGCGTGGAAAGAAATCGGCACATCCGTACCGACACTTGCAAATGAATATTTTCTTGTTACAGGCAGTGGCAAATATTTTAGAAATGTAATCCTTGAGCCGGAAGACAGCATTTGCATTATTCAGGTAGATGCAAAAGGTGAAAAGTATAAAATCTGTTGGGGGCTGAAAAATGGAGGAAGACCTACCAGCGAATTGCCGAGTCATTTGATGAATCTTGAAGTAAAGAAAAAAGTGACAGATGGGAGATACAGAGTTGTTTATCATGCACACACGACAAATGTTATTGCACTTACATTTGTGCTCCCTCTGAAAGATGAAATATTTACAAGAGAACTGTGGGAAATGGCAACAGAATGTCCGGTGGTATTTCCGGATGGAATCGGCGTAGTGCCGTGGATGGTTCCTGGCGGAAGAGACATCGCAGTAAAGACCAGTAAGCTGATGGAAAAATATGATGTGGCAATCTGGGCACATCATGGTATATTTGGTTCCGGTGAGGACTTTGATCTGACCTTTGGTCTTGTGCATACGGTTGAAAAGGCAGCTGAGATCTTGGTAAAAACAATGTCTATGTCACCAAAGAAACTTCAGACCATAGAGCCTGATGAGTTTAGACATCTGGCAAAAGACTTTGGCGTTACATTGCCGGAAAAATTCTTATACAATAAATAGCAATCATTTCAAATATTCTCCTCATACAGTCCGAAAGTTGTTCATTATGAATGACTTCCGGACTATTTTTTGTTATCATTAAATATATTTACAGTTAAGTATAGGAGGAGAACTTATGGCATACGTATATTTTACAAGACATGGACAGACTATCTGGAATGTTGAAAATAAAATCTGTGGAGCAACGGATATTGAACTGACAGAACTGGGGCACAAACAGGCAAAAGCGTTGGGGCAGGAAATCTTAAAGCAAAGATTACAGATAGATGAGATTTTATATTCTCCCCTTGTCCGTGCGGCAGAGACAGCCAGACATATTTCAGAAGTTACAGGAATTCCCATGCGGGAGGAACCAAGGCTGAAAGAACAGAATTTCGGAAAGTATGAGTCTACTGCCCGGGATGGAGCGGAGTTTAAAAAAGCGAAAGCTAATTTTATTAATCATTTTGAGGGAGGAGAGTCCATGCTGGAGCTGGCACAGAGAATCTATAATCTTTTGGATGATATCAAAAAAGAAGCAGGAGAAAAAACGTATCTTCTTGTTGCCCACAATGGTATTTCAAGAGTCATCAATTCGTATTTTTATGATATGACAAATGAAGAGTATGCTGCCTTTGGAATAAAGAATTGCCAGATTTTAAAATATGAATGGAAATAACTTTGAACAATTCTAAAGATATGGACAAGATATTTTAAATGGTGGGTGATATATTGTAAGCCAGGAGGAGAAATAATTCGATTTATGCTTTGACAAATTTATAAAAGTTGTGATACTATCTACAAGTTGAAAAAATATATAATGCATAACGACACACGTAGTGCTCAGGCACGTAAATCTGATTACGGAAATTTGCGTTCAGGTAATCAGGCTTATAACCGGCATACGTGTGTTTTTTTATGCAATAATTATTAAGGAGGAGAAAAAATGCCAATAAATCAATTTCAAAGAATGGTATTTGCGTTTATCACAGTCATCATTACTGTGCACGCTTATGTATTTTACAGCTTATATGTTGTAAATGGGGGAACACTTATGGAAATTACGGGAGCAGATGGTGTTTTAGCTGCCATCAATAAAATGGGTGGAGTTTATATGTTTGGTGCATATCGTCCAATATGGTTTGTTGTAATTGTTGAGTTTGTTTTTGCTTACATATTGGAAATGTTTATGGGCAGTCCATGTTCATTTAAGCTGGCTTCAAAAGTTTTTGATTCAAGAAAGAATCACCCAATGATTTTTGAAACGGCTATCATATGTGCGACGGTAGGGCTTATGTGTCCGGCTATGAGTTTTATCGCAACATTTTTATATTATCCGTATTATGAGGGATTTAATATCATAACAGCGTTGGCCAACTGGCTGAAATTAGTGTGCTTAAATTTTCCGTTTGCTTATTTTACACAGCTTTTTTTCA
Source organism: uncultured Eubacterium sp. (assembly GCA_904420085.1). Taxonomy (GTDB): domain Bacteria; phylum Bacillota; class Clostridia; order Lachnospirales; family Lachnospiraceae; genus Eubacterium_G. Next base: position 53,583 of record CAJFUA010000036.1, read on the forward strand.
TACAGCCATTGGTGAGAACGATATTTAAGACTTTGTTTAGAAAAGATATCAAGGCAAGAGAAGAACTTTCACATGAAAAAGAAAAGCAGGGAGAGAAACTGAAACCTCTCAGTGAAACAGATGCCATTGCCGATGTAATTAAAAGAGTAAATGAAATTGCAGAAGAAATTAAATTGGAAAAAACACAAAAATAAAAAGTTTTACTGAGTTTTACAATGTTAACAAAAATAAAAAAATCAGAAAACATTTTTATCTTAGATTTTACAAAAGAGAGAAATAAATCTTAACTTTTTATCGCTACGATGTTCTCAGGTGGGGCAAATAGGAATCTGCTTCACAGGTAAATAAAGGCAAAAGATGCATTCGCAGATTTTGCGGAGAGAATTATTTACCAAATTGCTTTCTTTAACTTACAAATAGAATATATCATTTAAACTGTAATAATTCTTGCCAAAAGACATTAATAATTAGACAAAAATTGCATATCTCAAATCAAATCATTTTGTGCATGATATGTAGCAATATGTTTATATAAAAAAGCTTGTATTAGGATTAAAATATAAGCATCTAATTAGGGAAAAGAGATTAAAAATGCATTTAAAATATAAGGAAACAAAACACCCAATAAAAATAATAGAACGCATATCTAAACATGCAGAACCACATCTGCATAATGCACTTGAATTAGTTTATGTAACAGAGGGAGCATTAGAGCTTGGAATGGGAACAGAGTTATATCATATGGAAACTGGAGAGTTAGGATTTATTTTTCCAGATGTAATACATCATTATCAAGTATTTTGCAAAGAAAAAAGTAAAGCTTATTATATGCAAATCTCTCCATTTATAATTGGCAAGTTTTCCGATGTGCTCCAAAATTATGCTCCAAAGAATCCGATTATAAAAAAGCAAACTATAAGTGAGGAACTTAAAAATGCTATAAAGGGAATAACGAATACAGAAAATGATGATGTGATTGTTGAGGCATATATGCAGATAATATTGGCAAAATGTATACCGATGCTAGAGTTGACAGAAAAAGAAAGTGTGGGAAGCACAGATATAGTGTATCAGGCAGTATCGTATATATCATCTAACTTTAGAGAACAGATATCATTAGAATCAATGGCTATGGATTTAGGTGTGAGTAAATATGTGTTATCAAGAGTGTTTTCGGGAATTTTCCATAGAAACTTTAGCCAGTATCTAAATGATACAAGAATGAATTATGCTAAATATTGTCTAGAGACGACAAATGATACTATTTTAGATATTAGTATGGAAAGTGGATTTGATAGTCAGAGAACATTTAACAGAGCATTTAAAGATAGATTTCATATGCCCCCGAGTGAATATAGAAAAAGTATTAGAGAATTAATTTAGATTATTAAAGTGACTTTGTGACATCATGTCACAAAGTTGTTTTTTCTTAAATGAAATTTATCAGTGAGAGTGTAAAATATAGCAAAATTTATCAGTGCCAGTTTTAGGAGAATTTAAGAATCAATGTTATCATATATACATCAGATCGCGAACTGAAAGTAACTAAATATTAAGCATATAAACGCCAAGATGAACTCATTAGCAGTGGGTTTAATTCTTGGCGTTTTTTATTTGACAGAAAGAGGAGGATTTAAAATGTTAAATAAAGTAAAAAGATTAGTAGCAGGAATGCTAGCAGTGGTAACAATGATTACGGCAACACCGATTATGAATGTCAACGCAGCCAGCGATGGTGCTAAAGAAAAAGCATCATTGGAAAGCTTAGGATACCTTGGAACAGTTAATATTGGTAGCAAGAGTGAAAGTGGAAACTGGTTAAAGACACAGATTAGCGGAAGAGATGTATTCTGTTTGGATCTTGGAAAGGCATGTCATACAGGTTATACCTATGTAGCATCTAATAGCACTATTACTAGTGATGATAGCAATAAGAAGAATGCTCTTAAAGCTAAAATTGGTTATTGGTATGATCAGACAAAAGATGCAAGTTGAAGTGCTATACTAAAGTTGTAACAGGAGTGGCTAATAAGATATACTAAAAACAATGAGAAAAGAGGTTCTTATCATGCCAC
>CAJFUA010000037.1 GCA_904420085.1 uncultured Eubacterium sp.
GTGGCATGATAAGAACCTCTTTTCTCATTGTTTTTAGTATATCTTATTAGCCACTCCTGTTACAACTTTAGTATAGCACTTCAACTCATATATTCTTCTGCACTTGGAACATCATATGGCATTTCACTCTGATAAAAATAAGTCTTTCCTCCATTTCCGTTCCAAATGGTCTGATATTCCTCAAAATGTTCAACCATAAGTGCATATATGGTAACATCATCGCCATTTACAATTAAACCGTTGTAGCAGATGTTTTCATCCCAGCCCACACTGGCATCCCAGCCATGGTCTGCTCTCCAAACCCAGAAGTTATCGCCGATAACATCATCTGAATTAATCATCACACATGTGTCGCAACTTACTTTTTCCGTATGATTTGCGCCACCTACACGGAAAAATAAGTCAGATAAAACAACCGGATTATCTGCATGGTCTGCGGAAGCATTATCTTCACCTGCTCTTAAAAGAGTTTCTGAATTTTCAGTTCCTGCTTCAAAAAGCAGACCTGCAACTCTTACGCCACTTACGTCCGCAATTTTCATAGCCTCTGTTCCTTTTGTCGGCTCCAATGTTGCATATCCAAGTCCCAACACTACAGTGTCTGCATTGGTCACTTCAATTGCCTTATCTATCCTGTATATACCCGGAGTAAGAATAAGATTTTTTCCTGACTGTAAAGCCGCATTGATTGTATCTGCCGTATCCACATCCGGCTTTGCTATATAGAAATCTTCAATCGGTATTTTTTTGCTGTCTTCTTCCCCATTCTGCCATGAAATTCCCTTTGTATTTTCTTTGTAGGCAGGAACAATTACACTGAAATCATTATTGTCATCACAAACTAAATAAGGTCTTTCTGCTGCTTCCGGTGTCTCAGAAACTATGGTATCCTGAACCGTATCATTTTCGCCTCTTTGCCCCTCGCATCCTACGTTTACCAGATTCCAGCTTGTTCCATTAAAACTTCCAGCCTTTGTATTTCTGTTAAACCACTGCTGCTGACCTGCATGTTCCAGTGTTCCTGAGATCACGCTGTTTGATGTATAACCGCCGCTCGCCCAGCTTCCGTCATCCACTAAGGTCAGATTTCCCTTAATATTCATTCTTCTAAATGATGTTGCCTGGGATACTGCCCACATAACGCTGCTGTTAACGGTCAGATTTTCTGTGCTTCTCCAGAAATTCTGAGTTGCATTTTTTGTCTCGCCGTTATTGGCAAATAACCAGTTGGCACTTACTTCCAGACCGCCTATCTGAGTGTCTGTAGGCAACGCACTGATTCCTGCCACCTGCGTATAAAATCCTACATTCACTTTCAAATCATCTGAATATACACCTTTTTTAAACATCAGTGCATATCTGTTTTCATCAAACTGTGCTTCTTCCTGCGATGTGAAAATAGCATCTACTTCTTCCTGTATTTTTTCCTGTTCATCACCCGGTTCATAGAAAATCACATTTTCTCCAAACATTTGTAATTCTTCCGAAACCGGTTTCGACTGCTCTTTTTCCACTCCGTTAACCACTGCCGCTATTTTGTAATATTTATTCTCGCTGCTTACTTCATAACTGCTTTCGGTAACAGAAACCACCTTCTCGTATGTTCCAAATCTGCTGTCTGCCTCATACACATTATAAGACGCAGCTCCCGCAATGTTTTCCCATGATATTTCATCATTTCCATCCTGAATTTTGTATTCAGGAACGACCACTGTTGTCGCATCTGCCATGACATCATATGGAACGATCTGCATCTGTGGCATCAAAGTGATTACCATGACAAATGAACAAATAAACGATAATATTCTTCTTTTCATAACCTGCCTCCTTTTTTGTTAGCGTTAACATTTTATGGAATCATCATACTATTTCAATCAACACATTTCAACCAAACCTAAAATTTAGACACCTGGCGAAAATATTACTACCCAAAACAGGTTATATTGAAAATTCTATATCATATATATCGAGCTCTCTATTCTTTTATTTTCTTTTTCCTTTTTTTCTGTTTTCTCCGGTTCTGCCTTTTCTCTTATCTTTTCTATTATCAGTTCTTTTTATATCTTTTTTATGAATGAATTCTTTCTTATTTTTATTTCCCGCATTTTTCTTCTCATACCGGAACTGTCTCGGTTTAATCAGACATTTTTTATCAAAACCGATTAGATCCTCCCTCCCCGCAATATGAAGCGCTTCTTTTACCAGTTCATAATTCGCCGGATTTCTGTACTGCATTAATGCTCTCTGCATTGCCTTCTCATGAGGATTTTTCGGCGTATAAACTGGTTTCATGGTTCTCGGATCCACTCCTGTGTAATACATTACAGTGGACATTGTAGACGGTGTGGGATAAAAATCCTGTACTTGCTGGGGATTATATCCGATATCCCGCAGATACTCTGCCAGTTTTACCGCCTCCTTCATATCCGAACCAGGATGGGAACTCATTAAATAGGGAACAACAAACTGTTTTTTCCCTGCTTTTTCATTAAACTTATAGTACTTATCAATAAACTTTTCATAGACGCAGTTTTCCGGTTTTCCCATATAGGAAAGTACCTTATCAGAAATATGTTCCGGCGCCACCTTCAACTGCCCGCTGATATGATGCTCCACCAGTTCTTTAAAAAACGTGTCATTTTTATCTGCCATAATGTAGTCAAAACGGATTCCGGAACGCACAAACACTTTCTTAACTCCCGGTAAATCTCTCAGTTTCCGAAGCAATTTTAAATACTCACTATGGTCTGTATCTAAATTTTTACACGGTTTCGGCCAAAGACACTGCTTATTCTTGCATACGCCGCTTTTTAACTGCTTCTTACAGGACGGGTGATAAAAGTTTGCCGTAGGTCCTCCCACGTCATGGATATATCCTTTAAAATTAGACATTTCCGTTATCTTTTTTGCCTCTTTTATAATTGATTCATGACTTCTGGTCTGAATAATTCTTCCCTGATGGAACGTCAATGCACAAAAACTGCACGCACCAAAACATCCGCGGCAGCTGATAAGCGAAAACTGTATCTCCTGTATTGCCGGTATGCCTCCGTCTTTTTCATAGACAGGATGATAAGTTCTTTCGTAAGGTAAATCATAGATGTCATCCATTTCCTGAACTGTCAGTGGCTCCTGAGGAGGGTTCTGCACCACATACACATTATTCGGATATGGTTCCACCAGTGTCCGTCCGTTAAAGGGATCCGTGTTCTCACTCTGAATACGAAAACTTTCTGCATATTTTAATTTATCCCGCTTCATTTCGTTATAAGAAGGCAAAACAATTGGATTATATGCCAATGACAAATCTTTTGTCTTATACACCGTACCCGGTATATATGTAATATCTTTCACATCCATACCGCTATCCAGTGCATCTGCAATCTGCACAATAGACTTTTCTCCCATACCATAGGAAATAAGATTTGCCTGTGCATCTAACAAAATGGAACGTTTAAAACTGTCGCTCCAATAATCATAATGAGCCATCCTGCGCAGACTCGCCTCGATTCCGCCAACGATAATCGGTTTTTCCTTATAAGTATGCCGTATCAGATTACAGTATACTGCCACTGCATGATCCGGACGTTTTCCAATCACTCCTCCCGGCGTATAGGCATCGCTGTCCCGTCTTTTTTTAGATACATAGTAATGATTTACCATGGAATCCATATTTCCGCCCATAACAAGAAAGGCAAGCCGTGGCTCACCTAATATATTAATGCTGTTATCATCTTTCCAGTCAGGTTGTGATATAATTCCCACACGATAACCATGCGCCTGAAGCACACGGCTGATAATGGCATGTCCAAAGGAAGGATGATCCACATAAGCATCTCCAATGATATATACAAAATCCAACTGTTCGATCCCCTGCTCCCACATATCTTCACGGGAAATTGGCAAAAATGGCATGATACCTCTCCGTTTCCTATTTCTTTAGTAATACTCTGTCACCTTTTCACATATCATGTTCACATCATATTCGGGAGCATATTCCAAAACCTTATCATAGATTTGCTGTATATCACTGACACTCTCCTCCAGTTCCTCTGCAATAACCTCCAGTGATTTATTCTTTTTTACTTTTTTGCAAACCTGCTCCACCAGTTTCTTCTGCACACCTTTTTCCATACCCTTTTCCATACCTTTTTGTTCTCCTTCAAAAATCATATCATCGATTGCTTTGCACATATTGATTTCCTCCATACTTTCATATCTGTCAATATCAATGTTTGTCTTCCCAAATTCTTTTATCATTCTAGCAGAATCCACATCCATATGTAAATAATATTGTCTGTTTTCTTTCAGTATTTTTTTCATTTTATCTATATTGTCAGATGCATTGATAAATTCCAACACCTTGCCTAATTCTGACTGAAACAGAGAAAAATCTTCTATCTCTCCCGGAACAATCAGATTCAGCGTATAGTCATTTACAAACCGCAATATATCCAAATCCATTTCGGAGAACATTTCATATAAACTTTTCGGTGCATCCCAGCATTCATTTCCCCAGTAAATAACCAATGTTAAAACCGGAATTAATTTATCCTCCTTAGTGATACCTGATAGAAATTCACGGGTATCCATTTTATCTTTATTCCTTTTATGTTCTCTTGCCGTATTGGATATTTGTTCTGAATAATTCATAGCATCATATACCATATTTCGAACCGGCATGGCATAATGTATTTCCGATTGATTTTCTATTCCCAGCAACAGATAAATGTATTTGCCATCGCTCTTTAAAACACACTGTTTTAAAATATCCCGGTATTTTTCCATAGCATAAAATTTATCTCTGCTTTTTGATGAAATGGATATCTCTGTTATGTCCTTTTCTATCAGATTCTCAGACTTAATTCTTTGTTTTCCGTTAAATAAATAATAATTAAAGATGTCTGCAAATTTAATATTGTCTGACATATAGTCTTTTGATATTGTATTTTTTCTCCCCATCCGCTCTTATTTTTTCTCCTCTTATTGTTTTACAATATCATATAATGTTTGTCCAAGTTTGTCAATACATTGTTTATGTGACTATTTGCAATTGTATTGGATCGGAAATATAAATTCTGTTTATGATATCCTGTTTTCCGCCTCTTCAAGCGAATGATACCCCTGTAACTTTGCCGTATTTTCAATGGTCATCTGTGCAAGATTCTTTCCCGCTCTATATAAATCTATAACAAATTGAGCGTACATTTTTAATAATTGTTCAGAATAAGTGAACAGTTCTCCTCTCAGATATGTCTCGTAACTGGCATTGTCCAATCCGTCTGCATCACTGGTAATGTCACGTGCCTGCATGGCCAGTTTCGGATACCGTTCTGAAAAATCTTTCATCCATTCTACCTGAATCTGCACAACCTGATTGATAATTTCCTTTGTCTGCTCAGATTTTTGCGGAAAATAATTTTTCAGTAATTCATATTCCTCCGGCGCCGTACTTTCCATCATGCGTCCGTATTTTTCCGTCATCATATTCCAGCCTTTTTCTTTGTTCTTCCTCCACAAATCACGTATACACAAAAGCATGTCGTCCGTCCATGTAAGATACTGACTTTTCCGCATTACATAGAAGAACGGCCAATTATTCTGACATTCTGCCCTGCCTCCCTCATTTTCCACTTTATCAAATGCCTCAAACTCTAACCTGATAATTTCATTGATGATCTCATCTCTGTGATACTCTGCTTTTTCCATAATTACTCCTACATAATCATTTAAAAAATTAGACGGAATTTCCTCTGTCAGTCCCTGACGCTTCAGTTCATGAATCACTAACTTCGCCACAATTTCTATCGTCAGTGCCTTTGTGTCATTTTCATTGACAGACATGTTATCATATGCATAATCCTTCCATGCCTCCCTCTGATCCGGCATGTCCGCCAATGCACGCATAATGTCACCGATTTCCGGAAGAATTTCCAAATCTTTTGTTCCCTTTAATAACCATTTATAATAAGGCGCATATTTTCCATTTAATATATAAACACATTTTAACGCATGTTCCATAAATTGAGCGATGCAAATAGTTGCCGTTACATAATCTTTCCGACCCATGGAACGCCCATAATTGACCTGTCCCGTCTGTGCCATACTGGAAAGTTCCCTTGCCAGTTTTACCAGTCTGGCTTTCTGAGGCTGAGCCATAAAATGATTTCTGATATCCGTAAAGATTCCTTCATCATCTCTAAAAACCGCTCCATTGGTGACTGTTGCCAGATTATAGTCTTCAATAGAAATCCAGTCGGCTGTTCTTTGGGGACTTTGTCTGTAACCTGTGTAACGCTCATAGAAATCTCCGATTAACTGCACGCCACATCTTCCCTCTGCCATTTTTGTGTCCACTCTGGTCACTCCCATAAATGTCTTCGGAAGTTTATCATATTCCTTCTGCAGTCTCTCCCCAATTTTTTCATAGGTGCTTTTTGTCAACCACATACAAAATCCTGGTCCAAAATCATGATCTTTCGAATATGTATCATCATATCCAAAACGTTCCGAACCTTCTCCCACAAATCCCACCGCGATTTTATCTTCATAGTCGGAAAATTTTTCATGAATCATCGGGGCACCGATTTCTTTATAAAATTTCTCTGCAAGTTCCATTCCAGTAAATTTTTCATTCTCTTTTTTGCTATTGACAGTCGCGCTGTCGGGAACCGTTTCCCGGTTCAAATCCTTTTTTCCTATTTTTTCATATACTTTCTTTAAATTTTCTCTCGTAATCTCGTAGGCAGTACCTTTCCCCATATTAATTTCGATTTCTCCCAGTGCTTCTTCGTACAAAGTGGCTGCCTTATCATAATTGCCCAGCCGGCACTGTGCTGCTGCCATTGCCGAAAGTGCTGCGCTGTAATGGAAATTTTTCACCTCATCCCGTCCATAAATTTCCAGCGCTTTTTCCAGACTTTCCACTGCCTCATTCACTTTTCCCAGTTCCAGTAAAGACGCTCCCAGATTGGAGTAAGTGGTGGCAACTTCTATTTCAGCCCCCTCTATTTCTTTTATAATCGCCAAAGCCTTTTTCAAATGTTCCACTGCTTTTTCAAAATCGCCCATTTCCTGATACAGCAGGGCAATATTGTTATTCAGACTGGCAAAACGGTAATCATCCATAGGAATATTTTCTTTGTATATTTGAAATGCCTGCTGATAAAAATCAAGGGACTCCTGAAGCAGACCCGCCGCTCTGTGCGCATTGGCAATATTTTGCAGGGACGTGGCATAATCCACCGTTCCCTCTATGCCCATCTGTTTCATCAGTCCCATGCACTGATGACATGCTTCGATGGATTTTTCATACTGACTGGTGTCTCTGAAAAATCCCATCATTTCATTTAAAATCGTAAACTGTGCAGAACTGTCTTTTTCTGCCACTGCCTGCGACAGACTGTCCTTCAAAAAAGGTTCCACTTCCTTTAATCGTTTTTCCTCAAATAATTGATCTAAATTTTCTATAAATTGATTTGTATTCATGAAACTATCCTTTCCGAAACATGAACTGCTCCCAATACTACTGGCTAAAACCAAACAAAAACAATATTTATCCCTTTGTTATCACCGCCACCAGACTGAATATAAGAAACATTCCCAGATTTGCCACCACCACACTGGCTCCTGCCGGAATTGAAAATGCGTAAGAGCATATCAGACCGATTGTAAAATTAATCACGGATAATACTGCGGAACAGACAGTTACGGACAAAAAACTCTTAAACACTCTCATAGACGTCAGTGCCGGAAATATAATCAGGCTGGAAATAAGCATGGCCCCCATCATTTTAATTCCGACAACAACCGTTACTGCCGTAAATACAGATATCAGCGTATTATACATTCCTACTTTCACTCCGGTCGCCTTTGAAAACTCATCATCAAAGGTGACTGCAAATATTTTATGATAACAGAACAGAAACATAACAATGACGATCAGTGATAAAATAACGCTTATCAATACATCATCTTTGGACATTGCAAGAATACTTCCAAACATATAACTGTAAATGTCCGTACTTAGACCGGTAGTCAGGGATGTAACAATAACGCCAATTGCCAACGCCGATGCTGAGACCATGGCAATGGCCGCATCACTTCTCATTTTTCCGTTTTCAGCCAGACGCAGCAATAAAAATGCCGCAAGAATGACAACAGGAATAGAAAATTTCAACGGTGCAAATCCACATGCGATGGCAATGGATAATGCGCCAAAAGATACATGAGAGAGGCCGTCCCCTATCATGGAATACCGCTTCAAAACCAGGCTCACCCCCAAAAGGGAAGCACATAGGGACACAAGCACTCCGCCCAGAAAAGCTCTCTGTATAAATTCATAGGAAAACATTTCACTCATCATCCGTTCCCCCTTCTAAAAACATATTTGAAATATTGGACTGTCTGTACTCTGCCACCGTTCCGAAAAAATCATGTTCCTGTTCTAAGTGCAGAATATGCGTTGCATACTTTAAAGCACTTCTGATATCATGGGTTACCATAATAATCGTCATTCCTTCCTTATTCAGATTTTTAATTTCCCCGTAAAACTCTTTTGCTGCCGCCGGATCTAATCCTGTCACCGGCTCATCCAGTATCAGCGCACTGTCAGCGGCACAGAGGGCTCTCGCCAGCAGAACTCTCTGCTGCTGTCCTCCTGACAACTCCCGGTAACATCGTTTCTTCAAATTCCAGATTCCCAGTTTTTTTAAATTTTTTCCGGCTTCTTTCTTATCTGCTTTTGTATAAAAAGGACTTTTATGTCCACTATTTTGCATTCCTGATAAAATCACTTCCCAAACACTGGCAGGAAAATCTTTCTGAACCTGAGTCTGTTGTGGCAGATAACCGATTCCTTTTCCTGTTCCTTTACCGCCGCTGATTTTGACATTTCCCTCCAAAGGTTTGATTAAACCTAATAAAGTTTTAATCAGCGTACTTTTTCCGGTACCATTTTCACCTACGATGCATAAATATCCGCCTTCATCCAGTCGGAAATTTAAATCACCTGCCACCACTCTGTTTTCATATCCTAAAGCCACATCACTGCATTCAAAAACCATTTCTGTCTCCAATTATCTCTATTTATCATTACTACTTCTCTGTTTCATTGAACACTTCCGCCAACGCTTCCGCATTCTCCCACATCAAATCCACATAGGTTACACCGCTGTCAAACTGCTCCTGCGTAATATTATGGCAGGAATGGAACTGATACTTTTTCACATCCGTATCATCACAAATCACATCTGCCATCGCCTGACTGCTCAATTCCAAATAAAAAACTCCATTGATTCCACGCTCCTTAATCTTGTCAATCAAAAACGCTACTGTTTTTGCGCTGGGTTCCGTGTCACCACTGCATCCCAGAAACGCCGCATAATAATTCAATCCATATTCCTGCGCAAAATATTTTAACGGAAACTTATCCGCAAAAATGATTTCCTTCTTTTGGGAATGATTGACAATATTGATAAACTGCTTGTCCACCTTTTTTATTTGGTTTACATAATCTTTTGCATTCTTCCGGAATATGTTTTCTTTTTCCGGCATGACCTCACACAATGTATCACATATCCTCTGAACCAGCCTCATTGCATAGGCAGGAGAAGTCCAGATATGCTCGTCCACCTCTCCATGTTCTTCTTCCTCTTCATCCCCATGTTTCTCCCCCTCTTCATACCCATTCTCTTCTTCCTCTTCATGGTCGTGCCCTTCTTCCATTTCATGGTTGTGCCCCGCTCCATATATTTCATTCAAATTTTCATGATCCTCTTCCAGCACTTCCACATAATCCATCATTCTCATCCGAATCTGGGATTTATTTTCCAGTGAATCCATCACTTCTTCCACCCAGTTTTCAATGGATCCTCCGTTATATATAAATACATCAGCCTCATCCATCTTCACAATGTCTGAGGGAGTCGGCTCGAAAGAATGGCTGTCCTGCCCGGGGGACATCAAAAGTTCCACATGGACTTCTTTCTCCTCTCCTACCACGGCCCTTACAAAATCATAGTATGGAAACAGGGTTGTCATCACTGTTAATTTATATGTGCCACTGTTATTTTCTTTTCTTTCTGCACTGCCACACCCTGCCATGCCGCTACACAGAGCAATACAACAGAACAGCACTATACATTTTCTCAATACTTTCATCTTCCCGCTCCTATATTTCTGCCTTTATTATCAACTGATACTAACGGGAGCATTTTTCGCACTTCCCATAAAAAACTGTCTTTTTCGGATTAATGGAAAAATGATGATCTGCATTTACATGATTGTATAACTCCAACAGATGACTGCATTCCATGCGAGTTACCTGCCCGCATTTTTCACACTCAATATAGAAACAATTATTGTTGTCATCCTCTGCGATATACTGATAACAGGCAGCCTGCTGTTTTTCCACGTTAATCCGTGCCACCATCCCTGCCTGCTCCATCTGTTCCAAATGCCGGTAAATAGTCGTGACGCCCACAGAACAGCCTCTGTCTTTTAAATACCGTTCAATTTCCACCACAGTGACATAATTTTTCCCATTGGCCTTTAAACAGTCCACAATCGCACTCTGCTGTTTCGTCTTATATTTTCCTGCCATCCTTTCCTCCTCTGACAATCAGACATTTCACAATTTGAAAATCTTTTTCATTTTTGTCATTTCATTCTACTCTCATTTATTTTGATTGTCAATGAATTTGAAAATCTTTTTCAATTTAAAAAAGTCCAACCTTTTTATTTTCAGTGATTTATATTATAATAAGAATTAACAAACCAAAAAGGAGAAACGCCATGAGATTTGTACGATTACAATCAAAATTTCCGGTAAGCAAAATTGAAAATAATTTAAAGCGGGCAGACTATTATACGGACGAGGGAGATAAAATGTTTACCGCATGGTCCTTGTCAGACTATGATAAAAATCAGACAGGAATCCATGTATCCTATGACAGGGAAAAGAAAAAAATCACCGCCTATCATGAAGACGGTGTCGAACATAAAAATTTTTTGGCTCCAATTACACAGATTTTTACCGGAAAGATTTCGGAAAAGGCAGGCGTCACGTTTATCAAAGGCTCCATTTTTATGTCGCCTGTTTTTAACATCATTATCGGTCTGGTTTACTTTGGCATTATTGCGTTGTTTCTAACACTTCCTGAGCAAAGATCTAACATCTTTGTCATCGCAATGCTGTTTGTGCTTTACTTTGTATATATTAAAAAAGCACACCGTGGGAATACGGAAAAACTCGCCTTATTTTTGGACTCCATAACTTTCTCACCGGCAAAACCGAAAAAGAACAATCCAAACAGAAAAAAGGGAAAATGGGCGGGTAAGCATTATAGTCTTTAATCCCGGAAATCTGTTTCCACAAAATGTACCGGATATGTATCCCAATATTTTTTATATACCCGCTCTTTATTTTCGTCCAGATTTAGTTGATACATTCTGAATGTAACCAATATGTCTTTCGGCTGCCACTGTTCCTCATAGGAATACTGATATTTCATTCCTACATTTCTCATGACGCCGCCACTGCGGGGATTATTTCTGTCATGGGTCGCCGTAATATAGGGCAGTCCGTCTTTTTTTACCTGTTTTATAAGCACTTTTCCCGCCTCAGTGACAATTCCCTGATCCCAGAATTCTTTCCGCAATCCGTAACCAAAATCATGATGCTCCTCCATATCAACCTTGATATAACCGATTGGATAATTATCTCTTGACAAAGGCTTCATCCATATTTTTTAACGGATACCATGGGAGAAAGGTATTCACTTCTTCGTCACTGTAAATTTTATATAAAGCTTCTATATCATCCTCGGTAAATTTTCTCAATATCAGCCGTTCTGTTTCAATCATAGGTGTATTATTCATAGATTTCTCCCTTATTTTTGTTGTGATACTTTATTCTTTTAATAAATACTTTTCTATCGCCTCTACGCATCCGTTACTGTCGCAGTCGCTGACAACCACATCACAGACGGATTTTACTTTTTCATTGGCATTTCCCAATATCTGACTCCCGGAAGTTTCCTGAGATATTCTCTTAATTCGGCAATACATCTTCCCGTACAGAGAACCACTTCTTTTCCGGCAGATGAAGCCCTATCCACTGCCTGCAGCGTTTCTTTCCTGATTTTCTTTTGAGAATTTAACAATGTTCCGTCCATGTCGAATGCAATTAATTTATATTGATTCATGTTTTCTCTCCCGTATTTTATGCAATGATTAATTTTACCCCCTCTTTTTTCAGCATCTCCTCAATCTCTTCTCCGGGACTCCGATCTGTAATGATTCCATCGATTTGATTCAGTGAGCAGCACTTATATGTTCGGTTTTCAAAAAATTTGGAAACTTCCGTCAACACATAAATTCTATCTGCACTTTCCATGATTACCCGTTTCAGCGCCGCATCTTCTTCTTTATAGGAATAAATACCATTTCTCATAATCCCGTCAGCACCTAAAAAGGCAATGTCATAATGTACCTGCTTTATCTGTTGTGCGGCTTCATAACCATAAATAAATTTATTATTATGATTCAGTTTTCCACCGATAATATGCACCGGACATTTTCTCTGGTCTAAAGCCGCCACATTATTTAGGGAATTGGAGAATACTTCCATCTCCACAGGACACATATAGCATAATTGCAGCACCGTGGTTGAGGCATCAAAATAGCAGACATCACCATTGTGAATCAATGCCGCCGCTTTCTTGGCAATTCTTTGTTTTTCTTCTACCTTATCATTAATTCTCAGATTATAACATTCTGAAATACGGGGTTCCCTTGGAAGAGTAATGCCTCCATGGGTACGCAGTACACTGCCCTCATTGGTCAGTTTCACAATGTCACGGCGGGCAGTATCTCTGGAAACATGAAAATTTTCCACAATGTCCTGAGTGGTCAGACTCTTTTTTTTCTCCAGCAATTCTAATATTTTATATAAACGTTCTTCCTGAAACATGTTACCTCCTTTGCCCATGACACACTTTTAAGTAATACTTACAATTACTTACCAATTACATATCCCAAGTATAAAGACAGATACCCTTTTCCGTCAAGTTGTTTCTGTAAATGTAACAGGCGTGCAGGATTTTCCCGCACGCCTGTGAAAGAAAGTTATGTCAGACTATTGTATTTTTACTTCTTCCAGTTTGAGATAAAACGAACTTCCCTGAAAAGTATTTACTTTAAAACCTGCTTTTGTAGCTGACCTTGAGGTTAAAATGTTTTTTCCACAGGATATATACTCTTCACCATCAGGTGAATAAAATTCCTCATATACATCACCCTCTTTTTTTATTTTCAAATATAAATCCGAGTTTTTAACAGAAACCACCGGATTTTCCGTTTCCATAAAATCAACTGCTCCTGATGTAATGACCGTACCATTCAGTGTCTCCTGTAAACTTACATGCACCCGGTCCTCATTGCTGTAAATGTAAATTCCATAAGAATCTCCCAAAGACATATTGACCGGTACAAATTTCGCTGTCACTTCATAGTCTCCTGTCATACTTCTGCTCAGATATGGAGCTACTGTTTCATCAAAATTCAGCACACCGTCGCTCCTCTCATTCATCGCCGGGATTTCGTATTTATTTGCGTCTTCCGTGTAAAATAAACCATTTTCCAGATTAAAATTTGCCATTCCGTTCCCTCCTTACATATACTTAATTATTTATCAGTTTTTATCTTGTTGTTATGAGTATATATAAGCATTTAGGATTTGTCAATAAGTATTTATAAGTTTTTTAGTTTTTTTCTAATTCATCCGGTTTCCTTCTGCCGGATTGGTTCAAATATTTACATTTCTCCAATCTGACGATAGCCGTTATCATCCAGTGTTACAATAAAAACACCGCAGTTTTTCTGCAGTCCGCCTGACCAGTATTCATCCAGCCCATGATGCAGCACATGACACATAATACCTTTATTCATCGCGCCATGTCCTGCAATCATCACTCTGTTTAACTTATCTTTCTGTGGTTCAATTACCTGTTCCATAAATTCTTTTGTTCTCAAAGCCACATTTTTCAGAGATTCTCCCCCCTCCGGCGCCTGATAATTTGCCGGATCATGGAAAAATTTATAAAAGGGATGATTTGGGTCTTTCTGCAATTCAATGGAACTTTGTCCTTCATTGACGCCAAAATTAATTTCTCTTAATCTGTCGTCCTTTATAATGTCTATAGATCTGTTTCCCCGAATAATGCAGGCTGTCTCATATGCCCTTGATAAAGGAGAACTGTAAATGATATCAAAATCAATATCCCTTAACTGTTCTGCACGGGCTATGGCCGCCTCCCTTCCTTCTCTGCTCAATTCAATATCTCTGCTTCCCTGAAGAAGCCTGGACTGATTCCACACGGTCTCCCCGTGGCGGACAATATATATCTCCATCATGCACTCCTCTGTTTCATAAATTTATTTTAATTGAAAATCCATAAATACCGGCTCATGGTCTGAATATGCGAAACCGGAATCAATTACCTTGTAATCTTTCAAATCTATATTATCAGAAATAATAAATCCGTCCAGTGTACATGTAAATGTCTCCCCCGGAACATATTCCATATCACTGTTTCTTCCTGACTCCGGCATGTTCGCTACGGCTTCTTCCTCCAGACGATCCATGGCAAAACCAATCCCTTCCGGCATCCTGCTTCTTGGAAAGGGATATGCCCAGCTTTCACAGTTTTCGCTGTCTGCCTCGTCTGCTTTTAAGTTGTGGTTAAAGTCGCCGCCGCAGATAATATAATTGCCTTTCTGCAATTCTTCTTCCATATCCTGAAACAGCATATTTAACTGGCCCTGTCGGATTTCATCGCTATTTCCGTAGGCAGATAAATGCACAAGAAACAGAACCAATTCTTTTCCATTGTCCACTTTTACCCGATTAATGGAATAACACCGGTCCAAATCCAGAAATTTTGAAAATCCTGTAGAAATTGGCAGACTTCTCCGCAGTGATTCCCTAATTTCATATTTTGAATACATGGCAATTCCTGAATAAGATGCTCCGATAGGTTCCGTGAACGGATATAATAAATATGCAGAGTCATAGTTGACGGCAAAAGTTTCATAATAATTATCGAATATATCCGTAATTAAAGCCTCCTGATTCACATGATAGCTTCTGGTGGAATCCCTGTCTACCTCCTGAAACATCATAAAATCCGGCTTATACTGCAATGCCAGCCCTGCCGCCTTCTGAATGGTATCCGCACCGCTTTCGCCGCTGTAACATCTGGAATACTCTCCGCCGTCCATAAAGAAACTGTAATCCGGCAGATACGCTCCAAATCCCACATTGTATGTTCCTACCGTATAAGTTTTACCTGTATTTACAAAATCACTTTGAAAATCTTTTTTAGATGCTTTTGGCTGATTGATTTCCAGTGCCTGCCTGTCCTCAATTCTGTCATATGACAGAAAAACATACGCCACATAACCAATCACAGCCACAAATACGATTGCCAATAACCCTCCGATAATTTTTAAAAGTTTTTTTACCTTCCTGCCATTTCTATTCGTCATATCAACTTCTGTCTCCTTTTCTTCTTGCTGCACAAAAGGGGACTTCCGTACTCATATCCCCTTCAAGACTGTATTCCATCTCTCAATACTCTACATTTGTTTATAACTCTTTAAATAAATCATCCGACCTGATATCAAAAATTTTTGCGATGACATAAACTTCTCTGTCTGTTGCAATTCTGGTCTGCCCTTCCAATTTGGATAACGAAGTATAATTGATATCGCATCCCAGTAACTGCATACTGATTGCCAGTTCCTTCTGGCTCATATGATTCAGTTTCCTGATTTTTGTAACATTTGCTCCAATCATGTTTTTATCGCCCAATGGTTTTAAACGTGGTTTCATTTTCCCTCTTCCCTTCTGTTTCATATTATTTTACCACACTTTTTAATAATTGAAGTTTTTTTTTAATATGATATGATGATAATATTATATGACTATAAAAAACGACTATAAAAAGCAGGAGAAACAACTATGCAGAGTATCGTTCAGGCTGTTTTTGAAAACAGCGCTTTATTCCCGGATAAAAAGGCAATCATCTATAATGATACTGCCATCAGTTATGGGGAACTTACAAAAAAAATTAAAACTTTTGCTTACAATTTAAAATTAAAAAAGATTCCAAAAGGCAGCCGGATTATGCTGGAAGCGGATAACTTAATCTCATATTTTTGCGGTTTCCTTGGCTGTCAGTTACATGGCTGTATCGCCATTCCTTTTGAAAAAAATATATCCATTTACAAATTTCAGGAGCTTTTTCAAACGATAAAACCAAAACTGGTATTTATGCGCAATAACGGGGAAGATTACAATGACTATCTGCATTGTGGAGAAGAACTGCCTGTCAATACGATTTTCCCTAAATATGATACCGTCTGTTCCATTGACAGCACCACCGGTACCACAGGAAAACCGTCTCTTGTTATGCATACCAACCGAAGCCTGGTGGCAACTGCCGAAAATTTATCATACGGCACCCATATTGACGCTGACACCGTTCTGTTTACCAACATTCCGTTTGCACTTGCTTCCGGATACAGACGCGTTATGGCAATTCTTTTAAAAGGCGGTACGGTGATTGTGACCCATGATGCATTTTCTCTGGACAGTATTTCCTATTTTAATGAAATGTATCATCTGACCCATTTAGCACTGATCAGTTCCGATTTGTCTGCTTTATGTGATGCGGCTCGTTCTGACCATCTTTTAGATGGCATAAAGTATATCGAATCTGCCACGGGAGAGCTTCCGGAGGGAATTATCACAAAGTTTTATCAGAAATTTTCTAAGATTACACTTTTTAATGTGTATGGCACGACGGAATCCGGCTGCGTACTGATTAACAATACAAAAGAAAATTTTTCGGAAGACTGTCTGGGGAAACCATCCTGCAATGCCAAAATCTGTCTTATGGATGAGAACGGAGATGAGATAACCACTCCTGGAAAATACGGTCATGTGGCTGTCAGCGGCGATATGAATATGCAGGGATATTATCGGAAAAAAGATTTAACCGAGCAGGTCATGTACGGCGATAAACTGATTCTCAACGACATTGCTTACTTTGACGAAAACGGATACTATTATTTTATCAGCCGTGTGGGAGACATTATTAATGTGGGCGGACGAAAAGTCACCCCGAAAGGAATCGAAAACATTGCCATAAAATATGAAAATCTGGCTGACTGTGCCTGTGTGGCGAAAGAAGATTTAAAACACGGGCAGATTCCGGTACTATTTGTGCAATACAAAGATGGATGCGACGCCGACACAGAAGGTCTGATGAATTTTTTAAAGGGAGAACTGGAAGATTACCGGATTCCAAAAAAAATCATACCGGTGGAAAAAATCCCCCGCACCGCCACCGGAAAACTGATGCGGAAGTCTCTGTCGCTGATGGAATACAACTTATCGTAATCAATTGAAAAAGAGTCCCAAAAAGGAACTCTTTTTCTTTACCACCACTTAATCATATCCGTAACTTTTTCTCTCAATTTTATAAATTCCGGGTCTGATACATTTCTCGGATAAGGCAGCGGGTTTTCTACGATTGCTTTGACTGTGGTAGGTTTCTGGCTCATAATCAGACATTTCTGAGAAAGATATATTGCCTCCTCAATATTATGGGTAATAAATAAAACGGTACTTCCGGTTTCACGCCATAGTTTCAAAACTTCATCTTCCAGATAATATCTGACCTTAATATCCATCTGTCCATAAGGCTCATCCATCAGTAACAAATCCGGATACACGGCAAAACTTCTGCCGATAACCACTCTCTGTTCTGCAGACACGGACAATTCTCCCGGATAGGCATCTCTCTTATCCGAAAGACCTATGATGTCAAGGATTCTGTCTGTTCTTTTCTGCGTTTCCGCCTTATCCACTTTTTTAAAATTTAAATTAAACTTGATATTATCTTCCACCGTAAGCCATGGAAAATTAGAAGGCTCCTGAAATACAAAACTGATATTATGTTTTTTCGGGTCCGCCGGTTCTCCATCAATCAGTATCTGACCGGCAGTAGGCTCAATTAATTTTACCAGCAGATTTAAAAAAGTGGTTTTTCCACATCCTGTAGGACCAACAATGCAGACGAAATCTCCTTTTTGTATATCAAAAGAAATGTTGTCCAGCACTGTCAGGTCATCAAACTTTTTCGTTAAGTTTTTAACGGAAATCTTTGGGTGTTCTGCCATCGTTTTTTCCTTTCATAAATATTACAATGCCAAATCCATATTGGCAGTTATCTCGTTTCTTAATTCCATAAACTCTTTGGACATCTGATTTCTCGGTCTTTTCAAATCAGGCACATATTCTTTTACAATCTCGGATGGCTTATTGGAAAACAGCAGTATTCTGTCCCCTAAATAAATTGCCTCCTCAATATTGTTGGTTACAAAAACCACGGTTGCTTTCTCGGAATGTCTGATGCGAAGTATCTCATCCTGCATCTGGTATCTGGTCTGTGCATCCAGCGCGCCGAACGGCTCATCCATAAATATCACGTTATTGCCCGATGCATATGCTCTGGCAATCCCCACACGCTGCTTCATTCCACCGGAAAGCTGTGTCGGATATGCCTTCTCAAATCCTTTCAGCCCAACAAGTTCAATATATTTCTCTGCAGTCGCTGTTCTTGTTTTCTTGTCAATTCCTTGATACTTTAACGGAGCGGCAACGTTTTTCAGTACATTTTTCCAATGAAACAGCGCATATCTCTGAAAAACAAAACCTACGTTTTTATCATCACGAAAATTCACTTCACCACTGGTGGCACTTTCCATATCCGCCATAATATTTAACAATACCGTTTTTCCACACTGACCCGGTCCTAAAATTACCAGAAACTCATTCTCATATACCTTAAAGGAAACATCCTTTAACACTTCCGTTTCCTCTTTTGCATTTTGAAATGTTTTGCATAGGTCTTTCACTTCTATTTTGATTTGATTCTCAGCCATGGACATAACCTCCTCTCCAAAAGAGTCAGCACAAGAGTCAGTAGGGAACTGGACAATGCAACCAGTATAATCCCCACAAAATCAAGGGCTGTATCCGGAATACCGTTCATACTCATGTTAATTAAAAAGCCGATTCCCTCTTTTGCGGCAATCATTTCTGCTGCTACTAAGGACATCCATCCGGTAGACAGACCTGTTTTCATGCCTGCCAGAATGGATGGGATGGCATTAGGCAGGGTAATATCAAATAATATCTGCCTCTTATTGGCACCTAAAGTTTTTCCTGCCTTTAACAGTAATTCGTCCGTGTGACTGGTACCGGCATAAGTGTTAATGACGATTGCCATGACAATACCGATAAAAATAATGATATTTTTTGATGTATCTCCTACAATTCCCGTCCACAAAACAACAATGGGAATCCACGCCAGAGGTGGTATCGGTCTGAGTATGGAAAATACCGGCCACACAATTCTTCTGAATGTGGGAAAAATTCCAAAAGCTACTCCCAACGTAACACCCACAAAGGAGGCTCCGATAAAGGATATGAGTATTCTTCTCATACTTGCCCACACATGTTCTCCGATTCCTTTTCCCATCAGCGGATGTTCGATTAATCTGATAAATCTGTCCACTGTGTCCAGTGGTCCTGCAAGACTTGGATTTTTTCGGGCTGCATACCACCACAAAAAAATTACAAAGCAGACAGAGAGTACAGACAAAACAATATTTAATATCTTCGTTGTTATTTTCATTTTACTTTTCTCCATGGTATCGCTTTTTCTTCAAGAAGGCTTAACAGTGCCGTAAGCAACGCTCCAACCAGTCCGATGACTGCCATTCCAAGCAGAACAATGTCCGGTCTTCTTGCCACTCTTCCCTGCTGAATCATATATCCCAGTCCTTCTGATGACGCAATCATTTCCGCGGCAACCAATGTAGCCCATGCGCTTCCGAAAGCTACTTTAATTCCGGTAAATACCATGGGCAGTGCAGAAGGGATTCCTACTTTATAAAATATCTGAAATCTGGTTGCCCCTGCGGTTTTTGCTACATTGATTAATGTAGGACTGGTTGCCTTGATTCCTGTATAGGAATTAATGACGCAGGGAACAAAAGTGGCCACAAAAATAATAAACATTTCTGCTTCCAGTCCGATACCTAATATCACAATCACAATAGGAATCCATGCCAAAGGCGGTATGGGTCTGATAATCTCAAAAATAGGGGTAAATATTCTGTTGGCAATATTAAAAAATCCCATAAACAGTCCCAAAGGAATTCCCACAATACATGAAACTAAAAAACCTAAAACAACCAGTTTCAGACTTGTAAGAAAATGAACAATAATGGTATTCCCGTCCGGTATGGGATTACTTAATTTGTCAATAAATGTGGTAACAATCTGTGATGGCGCCACCAGTTTATCCGGTGAAACCAGCCCTATCCGTACTATAATCTCCCATATGCCAAGAAACAGAATGATTCCAATGGAAGACAGCAGCATTCTAAGCCATAAAGGACGTTTTTTTTCCTGATACATATTTATCTCCTAAATACTCTTTCAGCGGGCAACTGACTCCTGCTCAATTTACGCAAGTGAACATCCCCAAGCACAGCTTCCCGTTGTTTTTGTCATATGAAATTATTTCTGCAGATTATCAACTGCCTCGTAGAAAAATTTCGGATCAACACTGTTACTCTCGTCAAAAGCTTTTTTGTCTCCGCTGCTGATAACCTGATTATCTACCATGAACTGTGAAACAATATCCAGAGATTTGGATATTTCTGAAGTCCCGTCTTCTCCTGCTTCAAACTTGGCTTTCTGTTCATCCGGTGAAAGCAGTTTTTTAATGGAAGCACTGTATTTTGCAATATCTTCCGTACAGGAGCCATAGGTGTTCTGCCAGTCATACATTGCTGTATAGTAGGTGTTCTCATCCCCGCGAAATGCTTCTTCTGCTTTCAACATTGCCTGAATGAACTTTGTCACCGACTCACCCTGATTACTGCAAAAATCCTTTGACGCTATCAACATCGTGTACAATCCTCTTCCTGCATTTTCGCAGGTAGAAATCTGCGTGTACTTATCGCTGTTCTGATAAAATTCCGTCCACTGCGGATCGAATCCAAAAAAGATATCTCCGGTTCCCGATGCAAATGCCGCCGCACCTGCCGTTCCTTCCATATTGGTAAGTTTAATATCTTTCTCTGTAAGCCCCAAGGCTTCCAGTGTAGCTAAAAGCCCATAATGGCTGGAGGTGCCTTTAGCACAGATAATTTCTTTTCCTTTCCATGTCTCTGCCGTACCGTAAATCTCCGGGTAATCTTTGAGATGTCCTTTTCCTTCTTTTACAATATCACTGTCGTTTCTCGCATAACACTGAATGGATGCCTCATCATCCGACATCCAGCTTACGATTTTCGACTGATTGGTAATGGCGCCGGTTACCGCAGGCATTTCTCCCACTCCCGCAATATCAATGTCCCCTGATGCAATGGCTTCATTGATTGCCGGACCATTTGCAAAATATTCAATTGTAACATCTAATCCCAATTCTTCAAAATATCCCTGCGCATCTGCATAATACAACGGCACGGTAAATCCTGTAGTCATAAGTCCCAATCTTACGGTTGCATTTTCTCCACCCTCCGATGTTTTCCCGTCAGAACAGGCTGTAAAAACTGTGACACTCAATGTAAGAGCCATAAATAATGCAATTATTTTTTTCTTCATATTCTTTCTTCTCCTTGCCAAACTTTCACATACTATCAGATAAAGTAACATCTGATATTCCTATTTTAATTCTTTTTCGGCATTAAAATATACAATTTTATATTTTTAATTCCGTATTAACATTAAAATAATATATTTTGTCATAAAATAGTTTTATATGTTTTAACTTATTATTGCAAAAAAGGAGTATTTTATTATGAAAATGATTATTGGCGACAGATATGCAGACGCATCATCCGGCGAAGTAATTGAAGTGAGAAATCCATATGACGGCAGTCTGGTCGACACTGTGCCCAGCGCCACAAAAGAAGATTTGGATGAGGCAGTCCGCTGTGCAGTCAATGCACAAAAACAGTGGAAACAGGTTCCCGTTTATCAGCGGGTAGAGTTGGTAAAGAAATTCTTGTCACTGGTTGACAAGAATCGGGATGAACTTGCAGAAACATTGTCATTGGAGTCCGGTAAAAACATTACTGAAGTCCAAATTGAGATGAATAACATTTTTACGGCATGGAATGCTTTTTCAGAAAAAATCAAACATAAATATGATGAAGTGATTCCAAACGGCTGCGAATTTGGGCATGACAAAAATATCGTCATCACCAGACGGGAACCAATTGGCGTAGTTGCCTGTATTATTCCGTTTAATTTTCCATGCAACTTATTTAACCAGAAAGTGGCTCCTGCCTTACTGTGTGGCAATGCCGCCATTGTAAAACCTGCCACCGATAATCCGCTGACCGTCTGCAAACTGGTGGGACTGCTGCGGGAAGCCGGATTTCCTGCCGGTGTGGTACAGGTGGTAACCGGTCGTGGCTCTACCGTAGGAAATTATCTTGCTCAAAATTCACAGATAAACGCTGTTTCTCTTACCGGTTCCACGGAAGTTGGTAAAACTGTTGCCAAAACTGCCGCCGAAACTTTGAAAAGTGTGGCTTTGGAATTGGGTGGAAATGACGCTTTTATTGTATTGGAAGATGCCGATTTTGAACTGGCGGTAACCGAGGCAGTTAACGCAAGATTTTTTAACGCCGGCCAGATTTGCTGCGCGCCTAAAAGATTTTTCATCCATCAGTCGCTTTATCAGCGTTTTGTTGAGGAAGTGGCTGACCGGGTTTCTAAATTTAAAGCCGGAAATCCTTTAGATAAAGATACAAAAATCGGAACCGTCATCAGCGAAAAGGCAGCCAAAACCGTGGAAGATCAGATACAGCTTACAGTCAGACAGGGAGGACAGATTGTACTGGGCGGTCACCGCAAAGGTGCTTTCGTGGAACCTACCATTATCAAAGATGTACCTTTCGATGCTGATATCATGCATGACATGGAAGTGTTTGGTCCTGTTATGCCGATTACTTCTTTTAATGATGAGGAGGAAGTTTTAAGACTTGCCAACGATACCATCTATGGTCTTGGAGGAAGCGTGTTTACAAAAGATATGAAAAAAGCCATGCATTTTGTCAATGAATATGAATGCGGCAGTGTTGTCATCAACGGCTCCAGTTATTTCAGAAGTTTTGAGATGCCTTTTGGCGGATATAAGCAGTCCGGCGTAGGTACGGAAGGCGTTTACTCCACCTTCGATGAACTTACCACATTAAAATGTATCGTATTAAAAGGAATTATGTAGTAGGAGGAAATAAAATGAGACAGTTAAGTTTAAGTTCAAGAATCCATAAATTTGATACCTGCAAAGAATTTGTACAGGAATTTGATTTCAGGGAATCAGATTTAATTATTACCTGTGAATATATTTTTGAACCATATTTTAAGGATATGGATATCAACGCTCAGGTAATTTTTCAGGAAAAATTTGGACAGGGAGAGCCAAACGACGACATGGTGAATGAGATGATTCAGTCAGTCCGCTCTGATTACGACAGAGTTATCGGAATTGGCGGCGGTACTGTTCTTGATATTTCCAAATTATTTGCCTTAAAAACAATGACGCCCCTGCTGGATTTATTTCAGGGAAAAATCACTCCTGAAAAAAAATGTGACTTAATCCTTGTCCCTACCACTTGTGGCACAGGAAGCGAAGTAACCAACGTATCTATCCTGGGATTCAATTCACTGGATACCAAACTGCGTCTTGCCGTGGATGAAATGTATGCAGACGATGCCGTGCTGATTCCGGAACTGATTAACAAACTACCAAGAAAGTTTTTTGCCACAAGTTCCATTGACGCACTGATTCATGCCATTGAATCCAGCCTGTCGCCATTGGCTACACCATATTCAAAACTGTTTGGACATAAAGCTATGGAATTAATTATTGCCGCATATCAGCGTCTGAACAAGGAAGGATTTGATATACTGGACAGCCTGCTGGAAGATTTTATGATTGCCAGCAACTACGCAGGAATTGCATTTGGTAAAGCCGGATGTGGCGCCGTTCATGCGCTAAGTTATCCTTTAAGCGGAAAATATCATGTGGCTCACGGCGAAGCAAATTACGCACTTCTTACTTCCGTTTTGAAAAAATATTCCATGAAGAAATGCAGTGATAATTATCAGGAAACTATGGGCATATTAAAATCTGCTCTTGGCTGTGAGGCCGGAGAGATTACGGCAAAACTAAATCATCTGCTCAATGTGGTTTTGGAAAAACAGCCTATGAGTCATTATGGAACAACGTCAAAAGATATTCCTGCATTTGCAGACAGTGTTTTAAAATATCAGCAGGTAATTATGTCGCATAACCCGACTGTGTTATCCAGAGAAGATATTATAGATATTTATAACGACTGTTTATAAATCATTTCATTGATATTTTAATATAATAAAGAGTTCGCTTGCGAATTCTCTCGCGAGGCGCGGGTTTATAAGAACAAATACATTTCCGCGCCTCTGCAATCCTACGGAGCATTTTTATATCATAGGTCAGTCCGAAGGACTTTCCTATGATATAAAAAACAACTGTATGTATATTGGGCTGCAATATGCATACAGTTGTTTTATCTTTTTACAGGAGCATAATCGTTGTACCTGTGTCTTAATCCAATTTTAATCCGCTCAGCAGACTTCCTAAAGACGTACCGATACTTTCCGTCTGAGGAATGTTTTTCTTAATTTCCTCTTCTTCCTTTACCCGCTCTTCTTCTAATAATTCCTTAATGCTCAGGCTGATTTTTCCATCCTGATTTTTGATGACCTTTGCACGAACTTTCTGTCCAACCTCCAACGCTTCCTTTGGAGAACTGATACGGCGCTCCGAAATCTGAGAAATATGCACCAGTCCGCTCACGTCATTTCCCAAGTCTATAAACGCTCCATAGGACTGAATGGATTCCACCGTTCCTTCTACCACGGAACCTGTTTCTATCTTGGAAATGGCCATCTCCCTCTGCGCTTTCTTTGCCGCTGCAGATTCTTCTCTGAGAATCTCACGGGCAGACAATACCAACTTACCCTTTTCCATATCTGCCTCATTGACACGGACTCTGATATCTCTGCCAAGCCACACATTGGTGTCTTCCACATGATTCAAATCCAGTCTGCTCACAGGGATAAATCCACGCACTCCCTCAACCAGAGCAATCACACCTTTATTTACAATCCCTGATACTGTAACCGGAAGTATCTCTCCCGTTTCCTTGTACTGATAAATTTTCTCCCATGCAAGAAGGGTATCCGTGTCGTACTCTCCGTTGCCCATATACGCATAAGAGTTTTCCAGTTCCTGTCCCAAATCGTTCATCGTTTCCACGACAGTTTCTTCCTTTTCTGCGTTTTATGTTTCTACATTCTCAACTACATTTTCTGCTACATTCTCTTCGGCAGATTCTGCTTCTTTTTCTACTGCTTCGTCTGTTATTTTTTCTTCCATCATTTTCTCCTCTGTCCTATTTACTGAATTTTTCTTTTCCAACCTCAATATTTAAGGCTCGTCCATGGCGTGTAGGCGCGCCTTCAGGCCGGATTCTTTTATCTTATACAATATTGTATCACATTTTTGACACAAAGTCTCTGGTAATTTATCTGGAATGATGATGAAATTTTCTTTTGATCCAGCCGCCAATTTTTTCTATGACCATCGTGCTGTAACGCAGTACCGGTTCTGTCACCACCGCAAAAACTACCAACAGCATCACGCACTTCGTAGACATTGACCGAATACCAAATAAATCACCCAGCCAGATACTGCAAATGATTAACCCTATGATACAGCCACCCCAGACACACCAGCGAAGTCCATTCATCGGTTTACTGATATTATATAAAATCATAAATCCCACAATGGCAAGGAGCATGGTGCAGGCTGTGGAAATGTCTTTTGCATTGACATTAAATACCTGTCCAAACACAACCAGCGCACCCACAACAATAAAATCCGTAAGTCCTGCCGGCAGCGCCTTAATCAGCACATTGGTCAGAAAATGACCTTTGATAATATTTTTATTCGGCTGCAATGCCAGGAAAAACGCCGGAACTCCGATGGTAAACATACTAATCAGCGAAACCTGAGATGGTTCCAAAGGATAATTTATCATAAAACATACCGAGAACAGTGACAGCAAAAAGGAAAATATATTTTTTACCAGAAACAGACTTGCCGAACGCTCGATATTGTTTACCACACGTCTCCCTTCCATAACTACAGATGGCATACATGCAAAATTGGATTCCAGTAGGACAAGCTGAGACGCCTGTGCCGCCGCATCACTTCCCGATGCCATTGCCACGGAACAGTCTGCATCTTTCAACGCCAGCACATCATTGACACCGTCTCCGGTCATGGCCACTGTCCGCCCCGCATTTTTCAACGCCTGCACAAACTGTCTTTTCTGATCCGGAGTCACCCGTCCGAAAACAGTATATTCCAGCACGGC
The DNA here is from genome assembly GCA_904420085.1 of uncultured Eubacterium sp. Classification (GTDB taxonomy): domain Bacteria; phylum Bacillota; class Clostridia; order Lachnospirales; family Lachnospiraceae; genus Eubacterium_G. The sequence goes on from CAJFUA010000037.1 coordinate 26,584, forward strand.
ATTCTCAATTTCCTCCTCTGTATGAAGGGTAGATGCATCAATATAATCCTGCGCATTGGCAATTCCCGCCTGCAGTGCCACCTGAGATACCGTCACCGGATTATCTCCCGAAATCACTTTGATGTCCACACCCTGATTTGCAAAATACCGGAATGTTTCCCGTGCCTCTTTTCGTATCGGATTGGAAAGGAAAACCAATCCCAGCGGCGTTACCTTCTCTGTTAATTTTTTCCCGTCAGGCACACCGTCATATATTCCGAAAACCAAAACTCTGTAGCCTTCCGCACTGTAATTTTCTATCTGTTCTCTATATAATTCGTAGTCCTGATTCAGTACAAACTCCGGCGCTCCCAGTACATAGGAAGCATCGGCAAATGTTGCGCCGGAATATTTATATGCTGAGGAAAAGGAAGTCACGGAAACCGCTTCACGGACAATCGGACCTCCAAAATATTTTTTCATTGCCTCCATGGTAATATTATCATTGGACATGGCACCCACAAAATCAGTAATGGCACTCTTTAACTCCGGCATGGTAATTAAATCACTGTCTTCCATCGGCACAACGCCATTGACCTGCATGGTGTTTTCCGTAATGGTACCGGTCTTATCCACGCAAAGCACATTGACTCTCGCCAGTGTTTCGATACATTTCATATCATGAACCAGAACCTTCTTTGAAGCAAGCCGCATCACACTGACAACCAACGCCACACTTGCCAGAAGATAAAGCCCCTCAGGTATCATGCCTATCACGGCTGCAACCATGGATACAATACTTTCACGAAATGTGGCATCGGAAAAGAAGAACTGCTGACCGAAAAGCAATATTCCAATGGGGATAATCATAATTCCCACAACGCCAACCAGTTTATCCAAAACCCGAATCATCTCTGACTGCTCCTCTTCCTTCATGGCTTTGGCTTCCAATGTCAGTTTGGAAATATAGGAATCTTCCCCCACTTTATCAAGTCTTGCATAGCATTGTCCGGACACGACAAAACTGCCGGACATAAGGGTATCGCCGGGACTTTTTGTAATCTCATCTGCCTCTCCGGTAAGCAGTGACTCATTGGCAGATATATCACCTTCCAGCACAATGGCATCTGCACAAATCTGGTTTCCTGCCTTAAAGATTACAATATCATCCAACACCAACCGTTCCGCAGGTATTTCCTTTATTTTTCCTTCCCGGACAACCAATGCCTTTGGAGCATTCAGTACAGACAGTTTATCCAACGTGTTCTTTGCCCGGATTTCCTGAATAATTCCAATGAACAGATTGGCAAGAATTACCGGAAGGAAGGTCAGACTTCGAAACGAGCCCACAATAATCAGTAATATGGCAAGCACTGTAAAAACCAGATTGAAATAGGTAAACACATTGCTTTTTATAATTTCTTTTACTGTTTTTGACGGTGGTTCTACCGGACGGTTTGTCCAACCGTTTCTTGCATATTCCTGCACCTGTTCCCGGTTTAATCCGGTTTCAATGTCTGCCTGATACCGGGTTGTAGGGCGACGTCTTATTTCTTCGTTTGTTTCTTTTCTTTTTCTCATACGCTCCACCTGAATGTTATGTTAAAAATCCACTACTTATTATCTGGATAATTATACCACGTATTTATTTTGAAATTATGAACATTTTATAAATTATGCAATACTTTTGCGATATCTTTATTGATACAGTTGTTTTTGATTCCATGTATATACTATCCTTTATTGCGGAATGCAATAATGGGTCTTCTTTCCCTTTCCTTCCTGCACAAGTAAACCGTTTTCTGTCATTTTCTTTAACAAACGTCCGCATGATGACTGTCCCATATCAAGCAATATTTCGACTTCTTTTCTTGTAACAAAACCACGTTCCTTTGCCAGAGCAATTACTTTCGTTTCAGGAGTATCCTTCTCCGACTTGTTCTGTGCCTGTCTTAGAGATTCTGAAACTGAATTCATGTTCGGGAGAATAATCTTAAACGCATTGTCAGATGTTTCAATCTGTGGTTTCATTCCGGTTCCCTCATAGGCTTCCATAATTTTAATAAGCCCTGTTCCATAGGCTTCTATCAGTTCCAAACGGTAAAATATATTCGCCAGTTTTACATTCCGACAGACTGATATACCCATTGTTACATCCTCTAAAGTTACACCTCTTACCAAGCCACCAATGGAAGTAAATTCAAGTCTGTCCGTGTAAATGCTAATAAAGGTACTGGCACGAAATGAATATTCACGATGAACCAGAAGATTTAGAAGAGCCTCTCTTACTGCAATTTCGGGATAATCTCTTCTATCAATGCGGTATAGTTTCTCAAAAGATGAATGTGTCTGATTATGAAAATTAATAAAATCATAAACTTCATCCATCTGTTGAAACAAAGAACCTGTAAATTCCCTCCGATCCTTAAACTCACTTTGTTTTGTTCCCTGAAAAACAGCCGCTTTAATTGTATGGACACACTGATCTGAAAGCAGAAGAGCAAGATTTGTATAAACACCATCCTGTGTTATCATCCCAAGTGTTTTCATTTGTTCCGGTCCAAACTTTACATGCCGTCTGGCAAATGTCTTTTTCGCACTTTCAAAAGTTAAATTTTGCTCCAAAGATCGCATTTCTTCAAAATGATCACCATCTGTTTCCTTAATCATACCTCGTATGGCTGTATTTGTAGCCGGAACAGAGGAATAACCCTGGCGGACATAGACTCCTTCCGGGCGCAGACCTTTTTTGGCAATATAGTATGGTTTTTCTGTTCCTTGTTGAATATCAATTACAAGGATTTTTTTTCCATCTGCTACCAATGTTTCATAATGGAGAAACATTGTCAGGTCCGGCTTGATTGCATCCCGAACCATATTGCTGATTTGCAAAGAAGTTTCATCCGGATTTTCCAATCCTAATACTGTCCCATCATTCTGAACACCAACGTACAGTTTTCCACCCCTGCAATTTGCAAAAGCAATAATTTCTTTTTTTATATCTTCCACTGCGATTGCTTTCAGTTCAACTGTTTCACTTTCCTGAAAAATCATTTGACTGCCTCCTATTTTTTATTCTAACCACATTCTACTCATTCTAACCATACTTGTCAACAAAATGGTTAGAATGAGTAGAGTAAAACAAAAATTTGCGACCCACACAGCAATATTTAAGATACTTTTATAAAAGTTCCAGCACTTCTCCAATATCCCCATTAATACAGATTGCTCTGCTCCCAATCTCTTTCGGTGCATAAGCCTCCCCCAGATTCACGCAGGCGTACACTGCCTTCGGGTTCTGATAGGTCATCTGCCAGAAAGGATATTTAATGATGCCGGGCGTGTTCATTCCGGTGCCCAACTCCAAAAACAGAATTTTCATATTCTGATGCCTTCGTAAAAACAGGGCGTATCGCTCTGATGCCCTGTGCCAGCCCTCGTCCTCCACAAATGTATTATCCGCGCGCAAATTCATGCTCATCGGTTTCCCACATTTGGGACAATATGGAATCTGTTCTGATGGAATTACCATTTTGGGCACTGCCTGTTTCGATAATTTCAGCAGACCATTTTCTTCCATCACATACCCTTGGGATTTTACCATGTTACGGATTACCTCTTCATTGTCATAAGTTGTGTCATGGCAGGGTTCACTGCATTGAAAAAGTCCATAATCTCCCTGTGTATAAAACAGACGCTTTTTAGAAAATCCTGCTTTCTGAAAACAGTGATCCACATTGGTTGTCAGCACAAAATAATCTTTATTTTTTATAATTTCATATAACTGATTATAAACCGGTTTGGGTGCGTCCATATATCGGTTTACATAAATATAACGGCTCCAATATGCCCAATATTCTTCAAGCGTAGAATAAGAATAGAATCCATCGGAATACATATCCTGAAAGCCATATTTATCTGCAAAATCAGAAAAATATTTGCGAAAACGTTCACCGGAATAAGTAAACCCGGCTGATGTGGACAGTCCTGCGCCTGCTCCGATAATCACAGCTTCTACCTCATTCAGTTTGTTTTTTAATTTCTCTATATTATCCCAGTATGCTTCGGTAGATTTCATAATCTTCGTCTTTAAACACATTGAAAATAACCTCCATTTTGCAATCAGTCTGTGCCTTATAATCTGCTACCGTCTGCACCGCAATCTCTGCAGCCCGTCGGTTCGGAAAATGAAATTCCCCTGTGGAAATACAGCAGAACGCAATACTGCTTAATCCTTTTTTCTCTGCCAGAGAAAGACAGGACAGGTAACAGGATGCCAGCATTTTTTCATCCTTAACAGTCAAATTTCCAAAAACAACAGGTCCGACAGTATGCAGCACATATTTACACGGAAGATTATATGCAGATGTGATTTTTGCCTTTCCTGCTTCTTCGTTATGTCCTTGTTGTTTCATGAGTTCTGCACACTCCAGCCGTAACTGTATACCTGCATAAGTATGAATCGCATTGTCAATACATCCATGACATGGATAAAAGCAGCCTAACATCTGACTGTTGGCTGCATTGACGATGGCATCACATCGCAACGTAGTTATATCTCCCTGCCATAAATAAATATCTTTACATACCGGCTGTAAATCCCTGATATCCGTAATTCCTTTTTCCGTCACCGCCTGCTGAAGATATTCGTCTTGGATTTTCAAAAACTTCTGACCTATGGAAGCCGGCATACGGACATTCATCAGCGAACGAAGCAGATGCTTCTGCTCGTTTTCATTTTCCGGTATCGAAAGATTCCGGTTTTCCTGCTCTTTCAACAACTCTTTCACTAAATATATTCTTCTCTCGGTCTGATTCATTTTATCCCTCGCTTTACTACTGCCTGCACCGGACATTGTTCATAACAATTTCCACAGTGCAGAAAGTTTCCTGTCTGCAATTTTATTTTAATTTACGATAACACCGAAGAAAAGAAGGCACTTTTTTGTAGTGATACACACTTTTTTGTAACTTTTGTCCCGAACAGTTTATCCGGAGGTTCCTCCCCGGGTAGAATACGCGTTAAGCGAATTAGGCCAGTCCATGAGTCCGATTATTGACTCCATGAAAGAATGGGGAGAGAATTATCAGAAACGAATAAAACATGAAAAATCGTGATGTCGGGTGAATTAACCCCTAAATGATAGATAGGGTAGGATTTTTGCTTGAAAATCCTACCCTGTCTCTATGCCTCTATCGCAATACTTTTACTTTTCTTGCACTGCTCCATGCCCCATATACTTTCTTCCCTTTTACTTTTTTGTACGCACGGATTTTTATATAATAAGTCTGCTTTCTTTTAAAACCTTTTAATACTTTTGTCTTTGCTGATGCTTTCGCCTTTGTTTTCTTTTTTCCTTTTTTAAATGATTTGTTTTTCGCATGACAGATTTCATAGCCGGATACTCCCTTCGCCTTTTTCCACGTTACCTTAATCTTTCTGCCTTTTAAATTGACTGCCTTGGAGAGCTTTACTTTTCCGGGTTTGATTGTAAAGTTTCTGGTCACTGTTCCCTCATACAAACCTTTCAAAGCAATTTTGACAACTGCCTGTCCTATTTTCTTATTTCCCTGATATGATACAGTGTAATAGGATTTGGAAACGGTTTCCTCTGCGGTATCTTTTATCGTTACCGATGGCTTAACTGCTTTTCCGGTGTATGTAAAACTTGTTTTATTTAACGATACACTTTTAATTCGGGGTGTTGCTTCTGTCTTTGTACTTCCACACCTCTTACACCTATATGTGGCGCTGCCTGATTTGGCAGTTGAGGCCTTTTTCAATACTGTCTGCAATGCATAGGTATGACCGGAAACACTGCATGACCTTGCCAGCAGAATATTTACGTCCGCTCCTGCAGGAATACCGTCAATGGTTCCGTTCTGGGTAAACTGCCATATATTATACGGGCTTCCATAACCACAGGTAGAATTGTATCTGGCTACCCATTTATCCCACGCATCAAACCTTTGATCCGTCAGTTTATTGTTCCACCAGTCCAGACTGGAATACACACCTGCCTGATATCCTGCCTTGATAATTTCGTTGCAAAAAGTTTCTGCAATATTGCCAAGCATGGAAGTTGATAATCCCCGCTGACTTTCATCTTCTATATCATAATAAATCGGAAACGAAGGACTTGCACTTGTCTCTCCAATCAGCCGCAGCACATGAGTTGCCTCGCTTTTCGCCATTTCTGTATTTGTGGCATAAGAGTAAATATATATGCCATATGAAATACCGTTATCCCTGCACCCTTGAATATTCTTCGCAAAATATTTATCGTCTTGGGATACGTCATCATTCCCGTAACCGCATCTGATAATGGCAAATTCAATATCTGTCTGCTTTACTTTTGCCCAATCAATCTCGCCCTGATAATGACTGACATCAATCCCCTTTGCTACTGCGCCTTTAATTACTTCCCCTTTATCGTTGTAAAATACTCCGTTCACATTGGTCCATGCCGGAACTGCAGCGGCCACCGAACTGCTGCATAAAATACAGGAACATATAACGGCAATTATACATTTTAACTTTTTCATTATGTACTCCCTGATAATTCTTTCTAAACTATATGATTTCATCTTACATCAGTTTGAAAATATACACAAGTTTTATGGTTTAGTTATTTTATTTTTCTTCCGGTGTCTGCCTCGAAATGATAAATCCTTATTTAATATCCAATAATTTTTCTATATCTTTTATAAGAGTATCATATTCGCTATCATTTAATCTGCATAAATGTGCAAGCAGACGCACCATAAACCCGAACTTTTCATTTTTCGTCATCCCCTCAAATTCGTATTCAAAATGGATTTCGTCATTTACTTCCCCAAATAAAATATAGTCAGAAGAAACATGAAATTCTTGTTTCAGTTTATTCAGATGTGTCAGTGTAATATTATTGCGTCCGCTCTCCATTCGCTGGTAGACAGTATATGCAACATCCAGTCTTTCCGCCATCTTTTCCTGCGTCAGATGATGACTGGCTCTCACATTACGTAATCTCTTTGCTTTCTCCAAATCCTGCTTTGTAATTTCTTTCTTATCCATGTACCACAATCCCCCTAGACTTTTGATGATTGAAGTCTAGTTTCTTTTCGGATTTTCTACCACAACATTTTTTACGTTTATCAGATTTTCAGGCATTAATGTAAAAAAGATTCATAAATTATAAAAAGGCATTAACAGTTTTTTACCCTGTTAATGCCTTTCGACTTATGTTCTATTCTGTTAGCGAAAAATTATCAAGTCTTCACGATAATTGATAATCGGTTGCCATTTCCGCTTTGTCTTGTAGGTACTTAGTTTGTCGCTCTTTCCTAATCCAACTTCTTCATTGTCGGGACTTTTTTCTCGGTTCTTTCATACTCGCCCAAGTCCATATTGAAGTCTTAAAAACTTGTAATTTTCAAAATCTCAATCATTCGTATCTTAGCCTAACTTAGCGTAAGTTGGTGGGGGAATGATGTAAAATTTGATGTAAATGATGTAAACTCGCAAAACAATACCATAACTCTCATTCTATAATAAGCTGGTCTAAATAGTTTCTTATTTCTATTTGCATTTTCCCCATTGCTAATTTTATTCTATTAATATCTTTTGTTTCCTCTGTTAGCATATAAGTATGACACTCATTGCATAATTCCTGATATAATTTCCAATTTTCATGTGGTATAAATGTACCTGAGTATGCCAGCAAATTTCTAAATTCAAATATTTTATTACTTATTTTTTCTTCCAACCCTTGAACCTGTTGTTCTGTAAATTTACCCTCAATACGATTGTCATTCAAGGAACTATGTTCTATATACATCATCAACTCTTTATTGGTTATTATTTGGTTCGGACTATTTTTTATTCCCTCCAATATTAATATATCATTGTATAAATCTGCCAACACCTTATTAAATGACACATATATTTCAAATTCCCTATCAAACAACGCTTTTGAAATATGCCTTTTTGATTCAAGAGTCACCTTATATTTCTCCAACTCTTTATTCATTTTAAGACTATATTTCTCTGCCAACCTATTGGCTATCATATTAACTGAAAATTTAATAACTAAGACAATTAATGCACCAAACCCACCAAAACCCGCAATTATGCTCGCTACAATTTTCAATACATCATCAGGACTCATTCCATTATTTCCTCCTGCACTTCCTTTTCTATCTCCATAGTATATATATCAGCATAAAAAGTCAACCTATCAAAATATCCGCTTTAGCTACTTGATTCATAAAACAAAAAGAGAGCATACTGGAACTTAATCCGTATGTTCTCTTTCCATATATAGTGTGCCTGTTTATGATTTAAAATAAGTATCTAACCCTTTGAACTCTGCTGTTTTCAATTCTTTTGTTACATCGGTGTAGATATTCAGCGTGGTTGATATATCGGTATGTCCAAGTGTATCTTGAATCACCTTAATATTCACGCCTGCTTCACACATTCTTGTCGTAAATGTATGTCTGAGCGAATGGCAGCTAAAATGCGGAAGCAAAACTTCTGGCTCATCAGCCTTCAGGAACTGCTCATCATTACAGTCACGAATAATACGGCGTATTGCTTTGTTGAGTGTCGCTTGATGCTGTGCCTGACCAAAACGATTGATGAAGATAAAATCTGTGTATCCGTCAATCGTTACTTCGCAATGAATACCTAAGTCTTTCTGCTTTTGTTTTTCGATTTCAAATGCTTCCCTTACAAAGTCGAGCATAGGAACTTGCCTCATACTTGCAGGAGTTTTCGTCGTATTCACATTAAAGTAGCAACCTCTTTTACTCCCCTCAGTTCTATGGTCATAATATACAAGGGTATGATTTACATCAATCATTCCGCTTTCTATGTCTACATCGCACCATCTCAACCCTGTGACTTCTCCTACACGAAGTCCTGTCCCAATCATAACAGCAAATACCGGATACCAATGTTCATATACAGGATGTGTTTTCAAATAATTCAAGAATAACTCCTGCTCTGGTCTTGTCAATGCCCTTCTCTTTTCCGTCTGGAAGCAATGTGATTTTTTTAGTTCCCTAAGCACCTTATCAGATGGATTATTCCTGATAAAATCATCGTCTACCGCAATTTGCAAGACCTGATGAAGAACCGTATGGATATTATCAATCGTGGATGCCTTTAAATTTCTTTCATCGGCAAGATAATTGTAATACTTCTTTATATCCGACTTTTTCAGAGTAAAAATTTTTCTGTTCCCAATCACAGGCTTCACAAATGTATTATACATATACTTGTAATTCTCGAATGTATTGTTCTTCAGCCCCCTCTTTAATGTAAGCCAAAGTGCAAACAATTCATCAAGCGTGGTGTATCTTGCTTCCGTCTTGATACCATCGCATTTATCTTTCTGAATATGCTTTTCTTTTTCTCGCAGGTCATCTAAGGTTCTCGCATAGACAAAACGCCTTTTCATCTGACTGTCCATCCAACTAAACTGATATGTACCGTCTTTCCTCTGAACTTCTCCGGTTCTTAGAACAACCCTCGCCTTATCTTTTCTTTTTGCAGCCATTTTTTCATTCCTCTCAATTAAATTCTGAATTGCTTCTCAATGTATTTATCAAGCCGTTCTCTTACAATATGGATTTTATTGCCCATCCATATTGCAAAAGGACATCCGGCTTTGTTTGACAACTCACGAAGTTTGGTTCTGCCTATACCGGAATATGCGGCAGCTTCTTCGATTGTCAGCCACTTCTTCTCCCAAACCGGTTCTTCTTCCTTATTACCAATGATTTTTTTCTGATATGCTTTTATTTCTATAATCAGCCTTTCATCATCATTTGAGTTCATCAAGTTTTTCAATATACTCATCAAAAATCCTCCTCTTTATCATTCGGCGTTTGCCTATATGAAGAACAAACGGGCAATCTGCTTGGCTTGTCAACTTTCTAAGTCTTTCTCTTCCTATCCCCGAATTGGATCTATATTATAAAAGTGGACACGATTTATAATTCTTTGTTACAATAAATCATACACAAAAAGGAGGTAATCATTATGTCTA
>CAJFUA010000038.1 GCA_904420085.1 uncultured Eubacterium sp.
AGTTCCGCTCGCGGAACTCTCGCGCCAAGCGCGGTTGCTTTTGCAACAAACTTCCTCTTCGCGCTTGTGCGCATCCATAGCGGAGCATTTTTACTATATAGGAAATTCAGGGAAATTTCCTATATAAAAAACAGGCAAGAAATTTTACTTTCCTACCTGCCTTTTCATTGATTTTACTTCTGTATTTATTTTACTCTCACTTTTTTTACCTTGCTGTACTTACTGTAGGCTTTTTTCTTTCCTGCCTGTCTTACTGCGCGAACTTTTACCTGATACAGTTTTCCTTTTTTCAGTTTCTTTATGGTGATTTTTCCTGATTTTGTCCTGTATGTCTTCCACTTCTTTCCGGTTTTTACTTTTACCTGATAGAAGGTGGCTTTTCTCACTTTCTTATAAGTGACTGTCAGCTTTTTCTTTTTTGCTTTAACCTTGATTATCGGTTTCTTCAGTTTCTTTCTGGCAATGCTTTTTCCTTTACTGATAAGAACGCCACAGTCTTTACAATATGTATCTCCTGTATAACCTGCTGCAAAATATGTTGCTGCTTTCTTTTTTGATACAACCGGACTGTGTTTGTGCAAAACCGGTTCTTTTATCTGGCTGTCATTGCCTGTGTTATTATTGTCTGTATTTCCATTGTCTGTGTCATTATTCGCATCATTGAACGAAAGTTCATAAACCGGCAGCGTTCCGCTTACTTCACATGCTGCAAGAATCAGTGGTTTTCCTGCATCATTGGAAGATACGAAACTAAGTCCTTCCGGTGACACATCTCCCTGAATCTCACTGTCAAATTCACGGCTGTTAATATAGTTTACATAACTTGTGTTTTCTGCATCAGTAATATCATAAATCATGATTCCGCCAATACGTTCCAGTGCGATAAATGCGTAAGTTTTTTCGCCCACCGTACCTACCGTAACATTTTCCGGTTCCGGACCTTTCTTCGGGCTTCTGCTGTCTATATCGATGTCATCATTGGAACAGTTGAAATAATTTGGAAATACTTCCGCCGTAATCTTTTCAAAATCATTTCCACTGTCGTACACTTCAACCAGCCCTTTTTCCGTCACTTCAAAAACAGTGAATCCTCTGCCGCCAAACATGACACTTTTGCCTTCCGGAAGTCCGGCACATTTTGTACTGTCTAAGATGCGGATATTTTCACCTGTAAATTCTTTTGTCTTTGCTTCATTTACATAATCTCCCCACTCTCTGGAATCGCCTTCATTGGCGGTGAGAATGTATGTTTTTCCGCCACTCTCATAAATAGTAATACCATCCGGCATACGGGCTCCCACAAGATTTTCATATGTCTGCGCTTTATATGCCGAATCCTCTACAAGATCCACACCTACCTGACTGTAATCTTGATAACCTGCGGAATAAATTCCTGCAATTTTCTTTGCTGCAATATCCACAACACCAATGGCATTTGCTTCCTGCAGCGATACATAAGCTTTGCTTCCATCAGATGAAACTGCTATATATTCCGGCTCTAAATCTGTTTCCGGAGCAATATTTGCTCCATCGGCAACACCTACGATAATATTCTCTGCAATCAGTTCTTCCGCCGTGAAATCTTCAAATCCCACCTGTGTGGAGCTGTTTTCCTGAATATTAATAATGGAAACCGTTCCTTTCGGGTCTGTGGTTCCCGCACCATATCCCATTCTCGGTTCTCCTTCATCTGCCGTCAGCAGAATGTTATTATCTGCAAAAGTAACCATATCCGGCTGTATACCGGCTGTATAAAGTTTCGGGTCTGTCAGGTTTCCGTCTTCCTCACATGTAAAGACGGCAACCACACCGGCTTTATCGTAATCCGCATGCTGAATGGCTGCGGCCAGCTTGGTTCCGTCCGGTGATATTGCCACGCTGGTGGTATCGCCGTATACAAAACCTTCTTCCTCTGCTTTCTGAGCCACCAGTTCTTTTACGTCATATTCCACGCCCGGAATGTCTGCCACCGTATCTCCTGATTTCACATCTGAGATTTTTGTGGCAATCACTTTTCCTTTTAAACCGCTGACCGCATAGGCAAATCCATTTACTGCATTGTATTCCACAATTTCAAGACTTCCGCCATCTGCACAGAGGGCGCCTGAATTATGACGGGCAGACAATTCTACGTCAAGGGAACTTTTTCCATTGTTTACGCCTGTTACTTTTTTATCAGAAGCAGTTACCGGCACATAAACCGGTGTGTCGTCTGCCTGATATTCTCCTACTGTACCTTCTGCCATAATTGTCTGAAATCCAACGCCTGCAGTCGACTGCAAAATCATTGAACCTGCCAGTATGACAGAGAAAACAAAATTTTTAATTCTTCTCATAGATTCCTCCTAAATACTTTGATTTTCAATTAAACCATAAACCTTTATCATTAAATCAAAATCAGTATTTCGTAAAATCTATGAAAAATATCCGATGACCAATTTTTACTTTGACCTTGAAATTGTACAGAAAACTTTCTACCATTTCCATATGGAAATCTTTTGTCAGTTTCTGTATCTGATTAGTCAGAATAGTCTTGTTTTTTCATCTGTCAGAAACAATATTTTTGCCACAGAAGTTTTTTAATTCTCATTCGTCAAATTACCAAATTTGCGAATCAAGAACTTTTTTGCAGTCCTGTCTTCTACTTTTGCATTTGTTTTACGCTCAAATCTTATTGTTTAGCCATTCTTCAAAGTCCTTTACGCTATAACCGCCATTGCACAGTTTTCCTTCCACGATTTGCGTGTCAGCAGAAACACTGTTTTTTAAACCATCCACGGTTCTGCCAAAACCACTTCCGCCGGATGTTGCAAACAAAATAATTGTTTTCCCCGAAAAATCATAACTCTCCAGAAAAGTGTTAATTATGGTTGGCGCCACATACCACCATATTGCGTGTCCAAATTGATACAATCAACTTCTTGTGGCTATCGTTTTTTAATTTACGAAAACACCACAATATATGTA
>CAJFUA010000039.1 GCA_904420085.1 uncultured Eubacterium sp.
GTTCAGATGCTCAACAAAAAAATTAAAAAAGGGCGAAAGCCCTGACAGCTCGAAAAATCTCTGTGAGATTTTTTGAGGTGTTCAGAAGCTCCGCTTACCCGTTTCGATTTTTCAACAACTTTGCCAGCCACATCATCACATAAATCATAACCGGAATGATGACCATACAATAAGCACTGGCTTTCCATGCAGTCTCGTATTTCAGCAATGCAAATATTAATGTGAGCAGTGCGCAGACTACCATGATAATTACCGCAGCCAATGCGGCAATTCGTTTCATTTTTTCCATAACAAACTCCAATCTCTTTTGAATTGTAACTAAAACGATTATACCAAAACAAGAAGATATTGCAATTCCTGTTTGAAATCAGTATAATCGAATCAGTCAGGATTTTGTAAAAAATAAATGAAATATACTTTGGAGGATAAAATGGCAAAGAAATATTTATTAGAAACATGGAGAGAAATTGCATATAATCAGGAACAGACACAGAAGCAGTATGACGAATTCTGGAATGCATATTTTGCGCAGGAGAAAGAAGTTTACAAAGATATTTTGGCAAACCACGGTACGGTTGTGTCGGGAACAGTGGAAGAACTTGCAGGGAAATATAACATGGAAGTTCTCACAATGGTAGGTTTCCTGGACGGTATCAACGAAAGTCTGAAGAAAGAAAATCCTATTGATAAGTTGACCGAGACAACAAAAGTAACTCTGGATTATGATGATGAAAAGTTATATAAAAACATGGTGGCTGCAAAAGCTGACTGGTTATATGGATTAGAGGAATGGAATGATATTATTCCGGAAGAAAGACGGAAAGAGTTATATAAGGAAGAAAAACTTTCCGGCACAGTGGTAAAAGAAAAGAAAGTGGGCAGAAACGACCCGTGTCCTTGTGGAAGCGGAAAGAAATATAAACACTGCTGTGGCAGATAGAGGAGCAAAGACAACAGATTATAAAAAAGATATGTGCGAAATTTCAGGTACATATCTTTTTTTAATCCGGTTATTCTTTATTTTCCTGCATCTCATATTCTTTATAGTCAGCTACAATCCGCTTTGCTTCTTTTCGTTTTTCCTCCGAATGACCGATAATGATTTCATATCCCGTGGCACGGATGGCATTAATCAGTTCCAGTGCCTCGTCGCTGGATTTGTGTTTAGCGGTAATGACAGAACCGCTTAAAATCATAAAGCAGATGGAAAATTCCGGAGCAGTATCTCTTGGGTTTAGAGAAATTTCACCCATCCGGTAGCACCAGACAATCTCATCCAACGGAATAATGGAAATTTTAGTCCGGCTTAAATCGATAAAATAATTTTCCGTAATATACATATCGTTTATCTGAATATAATTCCCGCTTTCCAATTCATACTGGGCGTCCTCGATTAAAACTTCCTGCTCATTTTTTCCAATAAACGTACAGACCGGATAAATATAAGGATTTATAACAGCTAATATATAACTGATGATTTTTTTCAAAGCAATGAAAAAGATAACTAAAACAATCCATAGAAATATCATATAATACAGAGGATTGTAGTCGGCATTGCTTAAAATAAAATCGGCGTTGACTTCCGAGAGAGAATCCACATTCCAATTTAAATCGTTCATGTAGGATTCCAGCATCTTTTGAAATGCGCGGTCAGGATGTGTAACCTTTGCTTTAAACTCATAGTTTGTTACAACGTCCTTTGGAGTCTCTTCAATTGGTATGACGGCAAAGATACTTTTTCCGTCTTTAATAGAGTAATAATATCCGTAAAGAGAGCCACCTGCTTTTTCTAAATTATATCCGGTGTAATATAAGTGTTCCGCCTTGACTTTCACATAGTCATTGTCTGACGTTACCTGATGGATGTCATTTATGGCATCAGGATGAAAGACGGAAATAAAAGGACACAGAATAAAGACAACAATCATAAGAATGCATAAAGCAGCAGGGATTCTTAATTTTTTTCTGCAGACAGTTCGAATTCGTTTCGTAATGTTGGTCATTTTCGCTTCCTCGTCAATGTTCTCCATATGTCTGAAAAGACAAAAGGTTTGTTTATAAATACTTTATTAGTATAAATGAGGACGGCGCTTTAATCAAGGTTGCGTTTCAGCCGGATTGTTGGTAAAATCACATAAGAGAAATGTTAGGAGGACAGGATGGAAGCATACGGCGGGTTTGCACAGGTATATGATATGTTTATGGACAATGTGGATTATCACCAATGGTGCAGTTATGCCATAACACTGTTGCATCAATATGGAATGCAGGACGGAACATTAGTGGAAATCGGCTGTGGTACTGGAACGGGCACCATGCTTTTTACAAAAGCCGGATATGACATGATCGGAATAGACATCTCCCAGGAAATGCTGGAGATTGCCGAAAGTAAAAAGGAAACAGAAGATATTGTATATGTGCTGCAGGACGCCACAGAACTGGAACTTCCCTTTCCGGTTCCGGCTATGGTCAGTATTGGGGATTCCATGAATTATATTACGGACTACGGGGATTTCATGCAGGTTTTGAAAAAAGTGCGACAATTTTTAGAGCCGGATGGCATATTTGTTTTTGATTTGAAGACAAGGAAATATTTTTCTGACATTGGTGAAACTACCATTGCGGAAGATAGGGAAGAGTGCAGTTTTATTTGGGAAAACTATTTTGATGAGGAAACAAATATCAATGAATATTACTTATCCGTTTTTGTTCGCGGAGAAGATGGCAGGTATGATAAATATGAAGAGGAACATTTTCAGAGAGGATATACGTTGGATGAGGTAAAGAAAGCCGTGGAAGCAGCTGGGCTGAAAATGGAAAGAATTTATGAAGCTTTTTCTGAAAGGGAAGGCAGTGAAGAAAATGACAGAGTGTACGTGGTAGTGAGAAACGTGCAGGATGAGGAGAAATAAAATGGATTATATTGTTAGAGCAACAGCAGCAAAGGGGCAGATCAGGGCATTTGCCATTACATCAAGAGAGATGGTTGAGACAGCCAGAAAACATCACAATACCAGTCCGGTGGCGACAGCCGCCTTGGGCAGACTTCTGACCGGAGGAGCAATGATGGGTGTTATGATGAAGGGTGAGAAAGACATGCTTACCTTGATGATGAAAGGTGACGGTCCCATTGATGGTGTGACTGTGACGGCTGACTCCAAAGGAAATGTAAAAGGCTATGTGGGAAATCCCAACGTACTGATTCCGGCGAATTATGCAGGAAAACTGGATGTGGGAGCGGCAATCGGCTATGGCACCCTTACGGTAATCAAAGATATGGGATTGAAAGAGCCATATAGCAGTCAGGTTCCCTTAAGCACCAGTGAAGTGGCGGAGGATTTGACTTATTATTTTGCATCCTCCGAGCAGGTGCCTTCTGCCGTGGGACTGGGTGTATTGATGGCGAAAGATAATACGGTCAGGCAGGCAGGCGGATTTATCGTACAGCTGATGCCTTTTGCAGAGGAAGAAGTGATTGTCAAACTGGAACAGCGTATCAGTCAGATTCATTCCGTTACGGATATGCTGGAAAAAGGAATGACCCCGGAAGACATATTGAAAGAAGTGATGGGCGATATGGATGTACAGTTTACGGATAAAATCGATACAGGTTTTGCGTGTAACTGTAGCAAGGAAAGAATTGTAAAAGTGCTGGCGGGAATTGGCAAGAAAGATATGGACAGCATTATCAATGACGGCAAAGAGGTTGAAGTAAAATGCGATTTCTGCAATACCAGTTATAAATTCAGTGTGGAGGAACTGAAGACTTTAAGGAAACAGTTCCGATCGTAAAAAGTACCAAAATGTGAATGAGAGCAAGGAGAGAGACAGTGAGAAAGATAGTGCTTATATTGCTAAGTTTTGTGATGGCAGGCTGCTTAGGAACCAATGTATCTGCGGGAGAATTAAATACCAACGAAAAGTACATTATTGACAGTCTGGCAAAAGATGAATATTCGGCAAAAGTAGAGAAAAGGTATATCAATCAGTTGGAAAACTATTTCTGTACGGATGAGGTACAGATAGGAAAATCGGATGCAGACG
Organism: uncultured Eubacterium sp.; assembly: GCA_904420085.1. Classification (GTDB taxonomy): domain Bacteria; phylum Bacillota; class Clostridia; order Lachnospirales; family Lachnospiraceae; genus Eubacterium_G. The sequence goes on from CAJFUA010000039.1 coordinate 4,045, forward strand.
ATTTTTTGATGTATCTTAAAATGGGAATGGAAGCAAAAGAGAATCTTGATAAGAAGAAAAGTTTCGATAACTCTTCGGATGCATATATTTATTTTGAAAAGGCAGGAACGGCGATTTCACTGCTTTTGGAATATGACAGTTCGGTTAATGATTTTTATTTTATTGATAACGCAGGCTATATCGTGTTGGATTTTCAGGATGTGATAAAAAACACGGACACTGTGAAAAAGAGCGATTGGAATATATCCATTGAATGGATTTTTGCCTTTGTTGTGTTGCTGTGTATACTGGGACTTTTATTTAACCTGCGCAGATGGAATAAGAAAATGAAGCGGCGCAACAAGGAACGTTATGAGCAGGATGATGAAGATGATGACGAACTGGAGGTAGCCAACAGAAAAACACGAAGGGCCAGGCTTCAGACCTTTACGTACAACAATATTAAGCAGATACTCAGGTATTGTTACATTCCGATTATTATGGGGCTGATTGTGGTGGCCCTTGCGGCGGCTCTTTTAGGACGTTATAGTGATTTTGCGGAAAGTGTGCGCAATAATTTTATTAATACCCAGCCACTGTATTTTGACAATGAGAAAGAATATCAGGGAGCTAATGTAAAGATGAATGAACAGCCGGAGACAATCAGTCTGGCTGATATGTCTTATCCGAAACACAGTGAACAGTATGGCGAATTGGAATGCAAAGCTTTGAGTCTAAATGCACCGGTATTCTTTGGAGACAGAAATGCTTACTTAGCCTCCGGGGCAGGAACTTATTCCGGAAGCGGCATTCCGGGACAGGGTAAGACAATCTTAATCGGCGCCCATGATACCACTTATTTTGAGGGACTGGAGAAAGTAAAAAAGGGACAGGTATTTACTTTTACCACGTCTTATGGAATTTACGAATACAAAGTCACAGATACCAAAATCTATCATCAGGGTGAATATGACAAGGCATATGATTTAAACGCAGAAAAGGAACAGTTGATACTGTATACATGTTACCCTTTTGGAAAATTAAATGGTAAAAAGACGGATAGAATGTTTGTATACTTGGATAAAGTAAAAGGTCCAAATATTGCATATTAGGAGGTGGTAATATGTCAGGAAAGAGAAAACATATGGGCAGAATGATAGCAAGATATATTATCACGTTTGTACTGATGGTATGTCTGTTAGGCATTTCTTTATTAGGATATGGCAAGTATAGTATGTTAAGTGTTCATGGAGTGGTCAATGCCTGTGAAAGAGTCGGGTATTTCGAGGACATATGTGATGAAATGAAGACAGAGGCATATTATTTGGGAATTCCTTACGGTATCCGTAAAAAAAATCTTTCAGGTGTTTTTGAAAAGAAACAGGTAACAAAGGATATTGTAACAGTTGTGGCATCCAAGAAGGAAGGCAACAACCCAAGAATCGATACATATGATATAAGAAGTAAAATAGAGGAGAATGTAACAGCAGCAAATGGAGAATTAAACGGAAACGAGAAAGAATCGCTGGATGCATACATTTCTCAAGTAGAGCAGATGTATCAGAAGAAAATTCTGATTCCGGGAATAGATTCTATTGTAAAAATGATAAGTGTCAGCGACAAAGTGGTAATTATCGGAATACCTATTTTGTTATTGATAGCCATTCTTTGTATGTTTTATCTGATATCATCAAGAAGGTATGCTTATCATGGTATGCGATATGTGGCCTACGGCTTTCTTGGCGCAGGAATTACGCTGGTTACGGTATTTGCCGGATTTATTTCCGATAAGTCCATTTACAGGATGAATATTTCTGACGTGTATATGAGGAAGTTTTATACGTTTTGGATAGGTCATGAAATGCTGATGCAGGTATTTGCCGGAATTGCCTTTTTGTTGGCAGGAGCGGTAGTTATTTATCTGGTTATCAGACAAAAATTCCGCATGAGATAACACAAAAATTTTGCATGAAATAATTTTTTACTGGACTTTCAAACTTTAGAGTGTTAAAATTTTAAAGTAGAAGTACTGATGGAATGCGAGGTGTGTCATGAGTAAAAAAATCAGAACAACAGAAGTGGACCATTTGTTTGATGCGATCTTAACTTTAAAAGACAAAGAGGAATGTTATACATTTTTTGAGGATGTGTGTACAGTAAATGAACTTTTGTCCATATCCCAGCGATACGAAGTGGCAAAAATGCTTAGAGAAGGGCATACATACCTGGATATTTCCAATGCCACAGGTGCATCAACAGCCACTATCAGCAGAGTAAACCGCTCGCTGAATTATGGAAATGACGGATATGATATGGTCTTAGAGAGAATTAAGAAAAATAACACAAAGTAAGGGGCTGTAACAGCCCCTTATTCTTTGTCTTTTTCTACGTCCGGTAATGAGTCAATTAACTTTTCAATTAAAATTTTTCTGACAAAAGTATCATAGCTTAACATGGTGATTAATCCCACTGTCTGCAAATAATCTTTATCTTTTACATCCATTTCTTCAAATATCTTTGAGGAATTATTTACTTCTTTAATAATGGACTCAGACAAATCACATTCTTTTGCAAATTTAAGGAAATGATTTACAATATCCTCCAAAGGAATCTCTTCATTGTGAAAGTACGTATCAAGCATAGGTGAAAGGAGTTTCGTCACATCATTCATGGATAAAACATTTTTAAAAAAGAAAATCATAATTAAAGTTATGATGTGGTCCTTCGTATATTTCTTTTTATCGGGAGACGGTAACAGACGGCTTTTGGCATAATTATTAATCATTGTTTTGGTCATCAGTTTGTCATCGTCCCGTCTTTTGGTAGCGGCAAACTTATCATTCAGATAGGTAGTTACCTGATCCATGTATAAATCAATATTAGGAATGTCATCAATGTTGAATGCTTTTACTTCCTCCAGTATGTTTTTTACAAAATCTTCCGGGTACATACGATTCTCCTTTGGCTGATTTGTGTGTTAAGACGTTCTCGTTACTTTATATCGTCTTATGTGAATCTTTTTTGCTTTCTATTATTATAATAGGTAGTAATGAAAACTACAAGATATAATTTTGATTACTTTAAATGCGATTATGATTACTCTTAGTACGATGATGATTGATTTAAATGTGAACCGGTAAGATTCAGATATGGCGAAATAGAATAGTTGTTAAACAGAACAATTTTTACAAATAAGAAATATCTTTTTAAAGGATGTTGTGGTAGAATATATCATACGTGAGCACATGTTTGCTGATGCAAATATGTAGCGTACACGGAGACCGGCAGTGGCGGGTCTTGAATTTTTATCAGGTGTCGTAAGTGGCACTTGTTTATTTTACCGTTTTCTATTACAACGGAAAAGAAACAGATAAAACAGATAAGAAAAACGAAAATAAATAAGAAGGATGAAAATAAATGAACAGTATTTATGAAACACTGAATGACATGCAGCAGATTGCAACTTTTCATACGGAGGGACCGTTACTGATTCTGGCGGGAGCCGGAAGCGGAAAGACCCGTGTGCTTACCCACCGTATTGCATATTTAATTGAGGAAAAACATGTAAATCCCTATCATATTATGGCAATCACTTTTACCAACAAGGCGGCGGCAGAGATGCGCAGCCGTGTCAATAAGATTGTAGGATTTGGCGCAGAACAGGTGTGGGTCAGCACTTTTCATTCCGCCTGTGTCCGGATTCTCCGCAGATATATTGACAGAATCGGGTACAACAATGATTTTACCATCTACGATACGGACGACCAGAAACGTCTGATGAAAAACGTTATCAGAGATTTAAATCTGGATCCGAAAATGTACAAGGAAAGCGGCATGATCAGTAAGATTTCTGATTTTAAGAACAAACTGCTGACAACAGGAGATGTGTCGGAGATGGCACAGGGAGATTTTAAATTACTCAATATCTCCAAGATATACAATGCTTATCAGGAAGCACTGATGAAAAACAATGCGCTGGATTTTGATGATTTGATTATGAAGACCGTACAACTATTTAAGAAATGTCCGGAAGTGCTGGAAAGTTATCAGAACCGGTTACAGTACATCATGGTGGACGAGTATCAGGACACCAATGCCGCCCAGTTTGCTTTTATTCAGATGCTGGCGGAAAAACACCAGAATCTCTGTGTGGTAGGTGATGACGACCAGTCCATCTATAAGTTTCGGGGAGCGGATATTAAAAATATCTTGCAGTTTGAGAAATATTTTCCTACGGCAAAAGTGGTGAAGCTGGAGCAGAATTACCGTTCCACTAAGAATATTTTGGAGGCTGCCAATGCGGTCATACATAATAACGCAGGCAGAAAAGACAAAACCCTCTGGAGTGATAATGAGCAGGGAGAGAAGATTGATTTATATCAGGCAGAGGACGGTTACGCCGAGGCTGAAATGGTAGCGTCGGAAATCAAGGAAGCCGTAGACTGGGGAAAAGCCGACTACAGTGATTATGCCATTTTATATCGCACCAATGCCCAGTCCCGTGCGTTGGAAGAGAAACTGATGATGAAAAATATTCCGTATAAGATTATTGGCGGACAGAATTTCTATCAGCGAAAGGAAATTAAGGATATCATTGCATATCTCCGCACCATCAGTAATCCAACTGATGATATTGCAGTAGAGCGTATTATCAATGTGCCAAAGCGTGGAATCGGAGCCACAACCGTGGAAAAGGTAAAAGATTTTGCCAGAGCCTACGGGATGGACTTGTATGACGCACTGCTTGAAATAGAGGAGATACCGGGACTTTCCAGAGCTGTTTCAAAAATAAAAGGATTTACGGATTTAATTGAGGGATATAAAACTCAGGAATATCAAAATCAAATTGAAAAATTAACAAATGCCATTTTAAATGATACAGGTTATATGGCAGAGCTGGCGGCAGAAAATACAGATGAAGCCAATGGACGTATTGAAAATATCGAAGAATTGATTAATAAAATCGTGGAATATGAAGATAATACAGATGAACCGGATTTGGCAGAGTTTTTAGAAGAGGTGGCGTTGATTTCAGAAATCGACAACTTAGATGAAAACAGCAGTTATGTTGTACTGATGACGGTTCATAGTGCAAAGGGACTGGAATTTCCGAATGTATTCCTCTGTGGAATGGAAGACGGACTGTTTCCGGGATATATGAGCATTATGGCAGATGATGAAGAGGAGTTGGAGGAAGAACGCCGTCTTTGTTATGTAGCCATCACCAGAGCCATGAAAAACCTTACCATCAGTTATGCAAAAAAAAGAATGGTCCGGGGAGAAATGCAATATAATATTGTATCCAGATTTGTGAAAGAGATACCGCCAATGATCGTAAACAGTAAAAATGTGACGGACAGAGTGGCGGCAGGTTATGAAAAGAAACCATCTTTCAGCAATTTTGGAGGATATGAAGGAACTCTTGGACACGGAGGTACAGGTTATATGGGAAGTGATACTTACGGCGGTTCAAGAACTTATGCGGCAAGCCAGAGAAAGAATGCGTATAAGGCGATGGCGAAGAAACCGGCTTATGGTACACCTGTCAGCAAGCCCGGATTTGGCAAAGAATTTGTAGTGACCAAGGCTTCCATTGATTATCAGGTGGGCGACAGAGTCAGTCACATAAAGTTTGGCGAAGGAACAGTGCTTGGTATTGAGGACGGAGCCAGAGACTATCAGGTGACGGTGAATTTTGATACCGCAGGACAAAAAGTGATGATGGCATCTTTTGCAAAGTTGAAAAAGGTGTAGTAAAATACAGGTAATTTTGATATACTATTATTAATTGTAAAACGTATTTATCAGTGAGCGTGCAGATCAATACATTTAACTTTGTGTTTTCCTGGCAGACGCACAAACGTTTTAATTAAAACATAAGGAGGCATAATATGGACGAATTAATCAAAGGTGTTAAAATCGGAAAAATGATGGGAAAGAATGAGAAGAAAGATACCTGCAAAATTATTGCTGTGGTTGTGGGCGTTATTGCAGTGATGGCGGCTATTGCAGGAGCAGCATACGGTATCTACAGACTGGTCAACAGAGATTACTATGATGACTTTGAAGATGATTTCGACGATTTATTTGATGAAGACGATGATGACGACGAAAGTGATTTCGAAGATTAATATATCGGGATAAGATATACCAATATTGTCAGTTTCATGATGAGTTTAAGAATGATTATGTAAAAAGAGGGTGCAGCGGCACCCTCTTTTTATTATGCATAAAAATATTTTTATAGAAAAATATACCCCCAAGAAAAATTATGCCTTAAATATAAAAAACAAAAATGATAACATGAGAAACGATTTATAATGGGAAAGGGAGGAAAATCATGAAATTTAAGTTTACAGGAAAAAGGAGGAAATCCTTAAAAAGAATATGCAGTATTGTACTGTCTGCCATAATGATAATCAATCTGATGGTAGGTTATCAGGTGATGGCAGTTGCAGAAAACAGCATAGTAAAAGCAGACAGCAGTACTACATCAGCACCTTACCGTAATGTTGTGTATTATGGTGAATGGTCGATTTATGCAGGACAAAAATACTTTTATCCCAGCAAAATTGACGGAAGTATGATTACACATTTAAATTTTGCATTTTTAGATGTGGATAGTAACGGAGATTTGGTGTTGTGTGATGAACATGCTGATTTTCAGACGATTTTACCGGAGCAGCAGGGATTGACCTATGGGGAACCTTATGCCGGGGTTTTGGGGGCAATGAGCATTTTACGTTCCAAATATCCAAATATGAAAATCGGTATTTCCGTAGGAGGATGGACACGGTCAGGAGATTTCACCACAATCGCCGCAGATGCTGCCAAAAGAAAAAATTTCGCAAAAAACATATCAAAATTTGTTGACTATTTAGGATATGATTTCGTAGATATTGACTGGGAATATCCGACAGCAGTCAGAGAAAGTGATCCTGCGGGAAATGGTGTAACCATAGATGAGGGATGCCCGGGAAAACCGGAAGATACACAGAATTTTACATTGTTAATGCAGGATATCAGAGATGCATTGGATGAATTGGGAGAAGAAAATCAGAAATATTATGAATTATCGGTGGCAATGTCTGCGTCTCCTGCAATGATGTCTAAGATTGAATATGACAAGGTATTGGATATTGTTGATTTTGCAAATATGATGACTTATGACCTGAATGGTGCGTGGAATGGTTATACCGGACATCAGACCGCCTTGTATACCAATGATTCTTACAATCATGAAACGCAGCAGGACGGACAGTTTTCTATTGATACCTGTGTATCATATTTGGAAGATACTTATGGAGATGAAATTGATTATTCAAAAATTGTCATTGGTGTAGCACCATACACAAGAGGATGGGCGCAGGTAAAAGATGACGGACCGGATCCGGAGAATCCGGGACTTTATGCCACGGCAGAGCCAAATAGCGTGAAGGCGGCCGACGGAACTACAAGCGGTACATATGCTTATGGAGATATTGACGAACTGATTAGCAAATATCAGTTAAAAGAATATTATGATGAAAAAGCTCAGGCAGCATACTATTACAGTGCTGAAACAGGATATTTCTTTACCTGTGACAATGAGCGGTCTGTTGCTGCAAAGGGAGAATATGTAAAAAATAAAAAACTTGGCGGTTTGATTTCATGGATGGCTTCCTTGGACAGCGCCAATTCGATAACGAAAGTAATGCATGATTCACTTTACGGTGATGCGAAGCTGCCGGAATATGAAATTAAGACGGCAAACCCAAAGGTGTCCGCAAAAGTATCAGCGTCCGGTTCCCAGTATACCATCGAGTTGAAAAATGAAGAGACACAGGTAGAAACCAATACAGCCTTAAAAGATGCGGAACTTTTCAAGAAAACAATTACTTATCCGAAATTATATATTAAAAGCAAGTCTAATGCCACATTCTCCGCGGGTTCAGAATCCGGTCAGGTGACCAATGAGAATGGATATGGTGTTATTGATCTGTCAAGTGTTTACGCAGGAAAATCCATAAAGCCGGGAGCATCCCATACGTTTACAATCAGAACGTCCGGAGATGCAGATGTGTCTGATATTGAAAGTATCACAATGACAAGAAGAATTCTTACCAGCCTTGATGAATTTGGAAATCAGGTGATTTACGGACAGGACAGTGGGGAAATTTCCGGTGAGACAACTGCAAAACAGCCGGCACAGACAACGGAAGAATCACAGGTAACAGAGCCGGCACAGACAACAGAAGATTTACAAGTAACAGAGCCGGAATTGACAACCCCAGATTCACAGGTGTCAGAGTCTACGTCGGTTACAGGCAGTACAGAGCAGACAGAAACTACATCAAAGTCTGTACAGACGACAACAGAAACGATAGAGACAACAGGAGGTGTGTCCGGTACATATCCGGAATGGAAGCCGGGAGATACTTATAAAATAGGTGATTTGGTACTTTATCAGGGAAAAGTATACGAGTGTACATTTCCACATACTGGTCAGATTGACTGGTCTCCTACAGCAGCGTTTACTTTATGGAAACTGACCAATTTACAGGGAAGTGCAGAAACGACTGTACCACAGGTGACAACAGCACCGGTAACCACTTCACAGGAGATATCATCACCTACAGAAAATACGTCAAAAGATGATGAAACCACATCCAAAACAGAGGATAATTATACTGTGAACGGGAAACTGCCACAGCATATGGTTACCGGTTACTGGCATAATTTTGTCAATGGTTCTGCCAATCTGAAATTAAACGATATTCCTTCCTACTATGATATGATTTGTGTGGCATTTACAGGGAACACAGCCACGCCGGGAGAGGTTACTTTTGAGATTGACGGTGATTTGAGCAGGGCTCTGGGTGGATATACAAAGGCAGAGTTTATACAGGATATCAAAGATTTAAAAGCCAAAGGACAGCATGTCATCATTTCTGTAGGCGGCGCAGAAGGAAGAATTGAAATCAATAGCGAAAGTGCGGCAGATAAATTTTCAGAAAGTTTAATTAACATTATTTCTGAATATGGATTTGAGGGCGTAGATATCGATTTGGAAGGTTCCGCCGTATCGGGAGTTGATTACATAGCAGATGCATTAAGAAAAGTACATAATCATTTTGGAGATGATTTTATTATTACAATGGCGCCGGAGACATATTATATTCAGGCAGACAGACTGTCATGGAATGATATTACCACAGCCTATCTCAGACTTGCGTTGGAGATCAAAGACATACTTACCGTGTGCTATCCGCAATTTTATAATTCAGGAAGTATGAATGGTTATGGAGGAACAGTGGTAGCACCGGGTAATGCAGACTTTTTAACATCATTGTCAACGTTGATTTTAGAGGCAGGACTTCGTGCGGACCAGGTTGCGATTGGTGTTCCATCCACATCTCAGGCGGCAGGAAGCGGATATGTTTCCACAGATATCGTAAAGGCGGCGGTCAACTCTCTGGTATATGGAACTTCCTCCGGCAGTTTTACACCGCCAAAAGCCTATCCGGCATTGAGAGGAGTTATGACATGGTCTATCAACTGGGATGCAACAAACAATTATGCATGGGCAAAGGCAATGTCAGAGGCAATGAAAGAACTGCCTGTCATGGAACAGCCTACATCTTCAGAAGCATCCTCTGAGGAAACATCCTCTGAGGAAATATCATCTGAGGAAACGGAGCCTGAAGTAACCACAAAACAGGAAGAAACCTCGCAGGAAGAGACGACACAGTCTATTTCAGAAAATCCTTCTTCCGATGTACAAAAACCAATCGAAGTTCTGGGGCTTACATTGAGTCAGCAAAACGGAGCGGAAGTAACGTTTGTCTGGGGACAGACACCGGAACAGATGGCGTTGGGTCAGGTGTATAATGTATATATTGACGGAAAGTTATTCAACACTTACACGATTGCCACGCAGATAGGATATACGTTTGAAACAAACGGAACCCACGAAATTAAGGTAACGGCTGTGCTCAACGGACAGGAAACCGAGGGGCAGAAATTAAGTATTGAAATTCGTGGATTGGAAGAAGTTACAAATCCTGTAGAAGCAACCACTACAGAAAAAACAGAAGAAACTATTACAGAAAAAACAGAAGAAACAGAAGAAACTACCACAGAAAAATCAGAAGAAACTACTACAGAAAAATCGGAAGGACAGACAAACACCGATTTATCTTCCAGATTATTAATCGGATATTATCATACATGGCATAATGCCGGTAATCCGTTTATTAAATTAAGAGATGTGGACAGTCATTGGGACGTCATCAATGTTTCTTTTGCAGAACCTGTCAGTCCGGGCAGCACCGATGGAAAAATGCAATTTAACGTATCCGGTTTAAGCGCTGACTATACAAAAGAGGATTTCAAACAGGATATCAAAGATTTACAGGCAAAAGGAAAGAAAATTGTTCTTTCCATAGGTGGTTATGAAGGATACTTTTCACTGACTTCCAAACAGGCAGTAGATCAGTTTGTCAGTGATATAAAAGGGATTGTAGATGAATACGGTTTTGATGGAATTGACATTGATTTAGAACAGTCTTCTGTTCAGTTTGAGAGTGGCAATGATCAGGATATTAACAATCCTACATCACCAAAAGTAGTTAATATGATTCAGGCAATCAGAACAATCTGCAGCAGTTATGGCGAGGACTTTATTCTTTCATGGGCGCCGGAAACATTTTATATGCAGTTGGGATATACATATTACGGAGGAATTAATTCATACTGTGATTCCAGAGCAGGAGTGTATCTTCCAATGATTCAGGCATTAAGAGATATTACTACTTATGTACATGTACAGTTGTACAATTCTACATCCATAATAGGATTGGATGGACAGTATTATAACATGGGAACCAAACAAGGAATCGTCGCAATGTGTGAAATGTTATTAAAAGGTTTCCATGTGGGCGCATATTACACAGGTTCAACAGATGCATCAACTTATTTTGCACCGCTGAGACCGGATCAGGTAGTCATCGGCGTGCCTTCCTCGGCAAGTGCGGCAGGCAGCGGACAGATTTCTAATGCAAAGTTACAGGAAGCCTTTACAGAATTAGATCGTGCATATCCCGGAATCAGAGGAATTATGACATGGTCCATTAACTGGGATTCTGCTCAGAATCAAAATTCCTTTGCCAAAGAAAACCAGGAATTTTTACAGACTTTCCGAGAGACTCAGGAAGAAATGACAACGGAGAAAGAGTCTGTGACAGAGGAACCGACCACGGAAGAACCAACTACCAAGGAACCTGTGACAGAAGAAACATCGGCAGAGATTCCAACCACTGAAGAACCTGTGACAGAGGAACCGACCACAGAAGAGGTTAAGGTTCCGGAAATTGTGATTAGTGATAAAGTTGATGTGGAAGGTTATCAGGTTAGTACAACATTAGGAGGAACCCGTGTTATTGGTTCCGTAGAAAGTACCATTAACCAAAAGAAGGTAAAAGAGTGGGGAATTGTATATGCACTGACAGAAAGTGGAGATACAAAATATCCGGTAACGGAAGAAGATATGTATATTGGAACAGACAATCCGTATGTTACTGCAATGACGTCCACAGAAAACGGAACTTTAGATGTGAAAAATAACGGGGACACAGACACAGTATATTTTGTCAGAACCACATTGTTTAAGCACTTTAGCCCACAGGAATTTACGGCAGAATACAAAGTAAGAACCTTTGCGTTACTGGAAGACAACACCTATGTATATAGCAACGTATACTCCTATTCAGTATATGACATAGCACACAGACTCTATCAGGAAAAGAAGATGAGTAATCTGTCTGCACATCAATATTTATATGACAGTATCTTAAAGGTTGTAGATGGCAATTATAAGGAAGTAGATTATAATTGGCAAAACGAAATTATCGGAGCTGACTATCAATAAACTGATATAATTATATTTTACAAATGAAGCATCTGGTAAGAGACGTAAAAGTCTGGCTCTTTGTCAAGAGTGGGGGAAAAGAGTTTTTGGGAACGGTTGTGGACATTTGTTCACAACCGTGTTTTTATGTTTATGTTTGTGCGTTATGGGTGTGCTCTTAATAGTTACTAATATATGATAAAGTTTTAGCTGGAGCAGAGTTTCAGTTAGAGTAAAGTTTTTATTTGTGACAAAGTTTCATCCTTTTGTTGTAAAAAGCCGAAAATTTTATTAGAATAATTAAATAAAATGATGCAAAAGACAGAGCCGATGTTGATACGCATTATATATCAATGAATGAGGTAAAGGAAATGAAGAAAGGTGTTGAATATACAGGCAGCGTTGTGGGTTTCAGTTTTCCAAACAAAGGGAAAGTGGACTGTGGCGAAGATGGCATGGCGACAGTAAAGGGAACACTGCCGGGACAGAAAGTGAAATTTGTCGTGTCGAAGAAACGGTCAGGAACACCCATTGGAAGATTAAAGGAAATTGTTGAAAAATCAGAAATAGAGGATGTGGAGCCGGCGTGCCCTCATTTTGAATTTTGTGGCGGATGCTCTTACCAGACTTTAAGTTATGTAAACCAATTAAATCTGAAAAAAGGGATGGTTAAGGACATTTTAGATAATGCCATTGTGGGAGATTATCAGTTTGAAGGAATACTGGGAAGTCCTGTTCAGTGGGGATACAGAAACAAGATGGAGTTTTCTTTTGGAGACGAGGTAAAGGATGGTCCTCTGGCGCTTGGTATGCATAAACGAAACAGTTTTCATGATATTGTAACCGTAAATCAGTGTCAGATTGTGGATGAGGATTATCGGAAGGTACTGGATTGTGTTTTAGCATATTGCAAAGAAAAGGAACTGCCTTTCTACAAAAAGTTAAAACATGAGGGATATCTGCGGCATATGCTTGTCAGAAGAACTACGGTGACAAAGCAAATGCTGGTGGCAGTGGTGACAACTTCTGATAAGGAATGGGAGACAAAAGCACAGTGGGAAGAATTGAGCGAAAGACTGCAGCAGCTTGATTTGGAAGCAAAGTTATGCGGCGTACTCCATATTATTAACGACGGATTGGCGGATGTGGTACAAAGTGATGAAAGCAGAGTGCTGTTTGGAGAAGAGTATATCTATGAGGAGTTACTGGGACTGCGGTTTAAGATTTCCGTGTTTTCTTTTTTCCAGACCAATTCTTTGGGAGCGGAAGTGTTGTATTCCAAAGCCCGTGAATATATTGGTGACACAAAGGATATGACTGTTTTTGATTTGTACAGTGGGACGGGAACTATTGCCCAGATTATCGCACCGGTAGCCCGCAAGGTAGTGGGGGTGGAAATTGTTGAGGAAGCGGTGGATGCCGCAAAAAAGAATGCGGAGTTAAACGGTTTACATAATTGTAAGTTTATTGCCGGGGATGTGCTGAAGGTTATTGATGAAATTGAGGACAAGCCGGATATGATTATTCTGGATCCCCCGAGGGATGGGATTCATCCGAAAGCATTGCAGAAGATTATTGATTTTGGCGTGGACCGGATTGTTTATATCAGTTGCAAACCGACCAGTCTGGCAAGGGATCTGGAGCTGCTGCAGGCGCAGGGATATCAGGTGGAAAAAGGGTGCGCCGTGGATATGTTTCCGGGGACAGTGCATGTCGAGACTGTAATTTTGTTGTCCCGAAAGGCTCCAGATGATGTGGTATAAAAAAAGTTGACACCCCATTCTCAAGGATTGGGTATATAATTAAGAGAATAAGGAGTGAACAAAAATGGCAGAA
>CAJFUA010000040.1 GCA_904420085.1 uncultured Eubacterium sp.
CAACTTTTAATTTGTCGATCTGGGCGACGAAGTCGGCGAATTGCTTTTGCACCTCAATAGGTGGCAACGGTAGTACAAATCCTTCTACCTGATTTTTATTAACCTTAGGCAAATTGGTTCTACTGCTAAACGCTAAAATATAGTCTAAGAAATACTTACTTCTCAATGTATATCCAAAAAACTCTCTTGTACAAACATCTTTATTTACAAGAATAGGGTAGGCATCTGCAGAGCACAGGCCATTAAATTCAGGCATAGCAACTTTGTTTAATTTAGGTCTTATCTTGCTATAGATAATGTGCTCTGGCGTAAATAAATACTTTCCGCTCATTACACCATCTTCAGAAATAGTTCTATATCCAGATAGTTTTCCAGTTTCTTTTTCGATACTATCAATACCAATATGAGGATAATCTTCGTAACCTTCAAAGTCTTGAATCATATTCATATCTATTTTGGCGCAATCATTAAATCCAACTATATTCCAGTTCTTACTGTTTGATTTCAAGTCCCCAAACATCTCGACAAATCGGGCTTTGATGAGCTCATCTAATAATTGTAATTCCTGCATTCTGCTATCAATTACATTTTTAACTTTTTCCAGCCTCTCAACTACTTCTTTTTGAACTGAAAGTTCTGGAAGTTCTATATCATATTCTCTTACGCTTGCAGCCGATAAATTAGGCTGAGAACTCCCATTATTCGCCTTAACAAGTTGCTCTTTTATTGCAGGTGAATCTAATGCCAACATTAAGTATTCCCCATTCACTTTTTCTCTATCAGGTCTAATAACTACAAGCGAAGAAGCTATTGCACCTTCTATATCATTGCTAACAATTGCTTTTTTACCAAGTGAACCTCTTAAGCAGTAAAGAATATCTCCCCTTTGAAATTTGCCTGAACTTAATTTGCCATACTTCTCGCGAGAAATATAATTCATTTCACCAAAATCAATATTTCTACCATTCAAATGACCAGCATTAACAAATGGAATTTCTCCCTCTTTTGTAATATCGGCCTGAGATGGATAATTCTTTCCTCTATCACCATTTATTAATTTTGAAATATCACCTAATTTTATTTTCTCCATCTACATCATCCCTACAAATCCAAATTTATTGAATCCCTTTCTGTTCATAATTGATAAGTAAATACTTTATAACTTTGAAATGTCCACGCAGTATCCATTTCTGCGATTTTGTTCAACATTAAAACCAGCACTTTCTACCTTGTTTATAATATAATCAATCTTCATTTTATTCCTCCAATAATTTTTCCAGCGCATTCATCTCTTTTCCGATTTCCTTCTCTATTTTTCGAATATCTGCTATTATTTCTGATGTAGGTGGGTATTCTACAGGCACATATTCAACTTCTTTATATTTATTAATGCTAAGATCATATGCATTGTTTATGATTTCTTCCTTCGGTACCATAAAAGATTTTTCTGTACGTTTTCTATCCTTCTCTTTTTCAAGGTTTTGAAATCTTCCAATGATATCTGGTATATCGTTATCTGATACTGGGCTTCTTTTATCATCCAAACTAAATCCATCTGCCATCATATCGTAAAACCAAACATCATCCGTTCCTCCATTATCTGTTTTTGTGAAGACTAAAACAGCTGTAGACACTCCTGCATATGGCTTAAACACACCGGAAGGCATTGAAATTACTGCTTCCAATTTTTGATTTTCTATAATTTCTTTTCGTATCGCTTTATGAGCTGTCGAAGAGCCAAATAACACACCGTCAGGAACTATACATGCGCATCGACCACCAATTTTCAAAATACGCAAGAATAAAGCTAAAAACAACAACTCTGTTTTTTTTGTTTTGCATACTTTTCGCAAGTCTTCTGATACTGACTCAGCATCAAGACTCCCTTTAAATGGAGGATTTGCTAATACAAGCGAATACTTTTCTTTATCTGAATTCTGATCTGACAGACTATCTCTATATTCAATAAAAGGATTATCTATTCCATGTGTCATCATATTCATTGCTCCAATACGAAGCATTGTTCTATCCATATCATAACCATGGAACATATGATTCATATAGTGTTCCTTTTTTTGTCTGTTAAAGAAAATCTCTTCTTTTCTATGTTCTTTTAAATATTCTCCGGAAGCAACTAAAAAACCTGATGTTCCACACGCCGGATCACATATAATCTCATCTGCAGATGGTTCCATCATCTCAACCATCATTTTAATAATATGTCTTGGTGTTCTAAACTGACCGTTTCTACCTGACTGAGCAATTTTTGAGAGAAGATACTCATATACATCTCCACGCACATCAGAGGATTGTGTCTCATTCATCAATTCATAAATATCATCTAATAAATCCACCACCTTCGATAAAAGAAGAGGGGTTGGAAGTTTAAATATTGCATCATCCATGTATTTAGAATAAGCACTGTTTTTATCGCTATGCAATGTTTTAATAAAAGGAAACACCCATTCCTGAACAATATTATACATTTTATCTGCCGGAAAATCACGAAAGACCGACCACTTTAATCGGCTTCCATCTATGACTCTCTCTCCAATTTTTACTTCCTCCGCAAATATACTTTCAAATGAAAGCCCTAACATTGCACACTCTTTCGCTCTTTTATTATCGGAATCATCCAAATCGTGAATAAACATCATATAAGTTATCTGTTCTATTACCTCCAGAGGATTTACCAATCCTCCTGAAGCAAACACATCCCATAATCCGTCAATTTTGTTTTTTAATTCTCCAGTAATCATTTACTCTTTCTCCTTATTCCAAGTATATTTCGTATATCTTCCGCCACCAATTTTAATTATTTCTTCTGATTTCAACAACTCAGTCAAAGCCCTTTGTACCGTCACATTACTTATATCCGGACATTTTTCAAGAATCTCAGCCTTCGTAATTGTTCCTAATGTTTCTTTGATAACTGCTTTTACTCTATCCGGTTTTGATATACCTTCCATATCCAATAATCTTACTCTTGAAGAAAAGTCCCTATATGCCGCCAAAATTATTCCTAGCATATACTTTACAAAAGGTTCATAATCATTCGTATTCTCGTGCCAGTCATTCGAACTTACCTGTAAGTTTTCATAATAGGATTCCTTTGTCGTTTCAATCAGTTTTTCTATACTGATATATTTTCCAACAATATACCCTTCCCTATATAGAAGTAGTAATGTAAGCAATCTGCTCATTCTTCCATTTCCATCATTAAATGGATGAATACAAAGAAAATCCAATATAAACATCGGTATTAAAATAAGAGGCTCAATTTGCGCAGTTCCCAATGCCTGCGCATACGCTTTACAAAGTTCCTCCAACGATTCGGGAGTCTCCCATGCCGAAACCGGTTTAAATCTGACATATTTATTTCCTTCATCATCTTCTTCCTCAATAATATTATCTGCACCTTTATACTTTCCCCCTATATCAAATCCTTCAAATTTATACAAGTCCCGATGAAGTTGCAAAATAATTGACGGTTTTAAAGGTATATGCTCATAACTGTCATGAATTGTATTTAACGCATCTCTATAACCTGCTATTTCCTGTTCATTACGCGTTTTCGGCATTGTTTTATTTTTTGCTAAAGCTTTCATTCTGTCATCTGAAGTATATATCCCTTCAATTCTATTGGATGCTTCTGTACTTTGAATTTTTGCAATATCAACTAACTGTGTCAATGTATCTGCTTTTGCTTCAACGAACATCGATTGTTCACCTTTATACTCGTGAATTTGCGCAATCATGGATACAATTTCCGGCGTAAGTAATGCTTTCCATTTTTCTGTATAATCATAATTTCTCATTAAAGCACCTCTTTTTTACACAATTATTTCCCTTGTAATATAGTTAAAGTGTATAATTTAATACTATCTTTGTCAATATCAATTTAATCATTTTTGCAAAAATGATTAAATTGAATCATATAAATGTAAAATGAAATTACTGAGTACTACCGTTATCTTTCAAAAAATTTTTAATCTTCTATGAATTTTCATCATCTATTACAGTCGAAAAAAATAACCAGTAAAAGCCGAGACAAACTCCCGATTTTACTGGTTACTGTTTTACTGATACTGACTATGATACAAGCGATAGTAAAAGCCTTTCTGCTCCAGCAGTTCCTCATGACTGCCCTGCTCGATAATCTTCCCTCCATTCATC
The DNA here is from genome assembly GCA_904420085.1 of uncultured Eubacterium sp. GTDB lineage: Bacteria > Bacillota > Clostridia > Lachnospirales > Lachnospiraceae > Eubacterium_G. The sequence continues at coordinate 4,177 of CAJFUA010000040.1, forward strand.
ACAAGAATCACATCTGCCTCCTTAATGGTAGATAGCCGATGGGCTACAATAAAAGTCGTCCGTCCTTTCATCATCTTATTGAATGCACGCTGAATCCGTATCTCCGTGCGGGTATCTATGGAGGAGGTAGCCTCGTCCAAAATCAACATCGGCGGAAGATGTAACATAACCCGCGCAATACACAATAACTGTTTTTGCCCCTGGGATAAATTACCACCATCCGCACCGATAACGGTGTCGTATCCATCCGGAAGACGTTTGATAAATCCATGAGCATGGCTCTGCTTTGCTGCCGCAATGATTTCCTCCCTTGTAGCATCCTTATCCGCCATGGCAATATTCTCCGCTACCGTAGCATTTCTAAGCCACGTTTCCTGAAGCACCATGCCGTAAGACTGACGCAGACTCTTCCTCGTAATTTTGTTGATATTCTGATTATCTACTCTGATTTCTCCGGTATTTACATCATAAAACCGCATCAGCAGATTAATCATGGTGGTCTTGCCACAGCCTGTAGGACCTACAATAGCCACTCTCTGCCCCGGCTTTACATGAAGATTCAAATTCTGAATCAGCGGTTTGTCCGCCTCATAAGAAAAATCCACATGTTCCATATCCACTTTTCCTGAAACGGAATCCAGTATGGTATCTTTCCTTTCTTCCATATCCCCTTCCGGTGTTTCGTTGATCAGGGAAAATACTCTGGCACTGCATGCCAACGCATTCTGCAATTCCGTAACCACGCCGGATATTTCATTAAACGGTTTTGTATACTGATTTGCATAACTTAACACTGCCATCAGTCCACCCACCGTGATTTCTCCGCTTACAATCGCCACTAATCCACCGCAGATGGCCACACCAGCGTACACAATATTGTTTACAAAACGGGTGGCTGGATTGGTAATGGATGAAAAAAATGTAGCCTTGATTCCTACCTGACACAATTCTTCATTGACAACATCAAAGTCTCTAAGCATATTTTCTTCCTGTCCAAAAGCTTTTACTACTTTCAGACCGCTGAACACTTCATCCACAATCCCTGTCTGCACTCCACGGATTTCCGACTGTTTCCGAAACATATAATAAGTTCGTTTCGCAATAAATCCTGCCACAAAGAAAGATACAGGTGTAATCAGGATAACAACCAGAGCAATTTTCCATTGAATCTGAATCATGAAAACCAATGTAATGAAAATGGTCAGAACTCCGGTAAATAGATTGGAAAATCCCATCAGAAGTCCGTCCGCCAACTGATCCACATCCGTAATCACATTATTCACAATATCCCCGGTGGAACGGGAATCCATATATCTGACCGGAAGTTTCTGTATTGTGCAGAAAGCCTCCTGCCGGATATCCCGTATAACATTGTAGGTAATCCGGTTATTGCACAGCCCCATAATCCACCATGAGACAGCCGCAATTGCCGTACAGACCAAAATTTCCACAATCACATTTTTCAACTCTTGAAAATTAACATTTCCCCGGGCAATAATCTGATCCGTTCCCAGACCAATCAGTCTTGGAATATAGAGGGACAATACTACATACACAGATGCAAAAATCATGGAAGCTGCCAACAGAAACCAATATTTTTTTATTCTTTTTAACAACTCTTTCAGGGCCGATTTCTGAGAAATAATACCTTTCATTTATCTGCCCTCCTTCGCATTTTGTTGAAACTGGGACTCATATATTTCCCTGTACACCTGACAGTTTTCCAACAGTGTTTCATGGGTGCCCAATCCTGCCATCTGACCGTCGTCCAACACAAGTATCTGGTCTGCATGCATAATGGAGGACGTTCTTTGGGACACCACAAAGGTGGTTACTCCTTCCAATGCACGGATGGCAGCCCGAAGCCGGGCGTCTGTTGCAAAATCCAACGCTGAAGAACTGTCATCCAAAATCAAAATCTCCGGTTTTCCCACCAAAGCTCTGGCAATCGTCAGCCTCTGTTTCTGTCCGCCGGAAAAATTTTTCCCCGACTGTGCCACTTCTGCATCCAGTCCTTTTTCCTTTTCCATAACAAACTCGTAACTTTGAGATTTTTTCAGCGCATCTATCAGTTCTTCCTCTGTGGCATCACCATTTCCCCACAGGAGATTGCTTCTGATAGTCCCCTGAAACAAAAGAGCTTTCTGCGGAACAATTCTCACTTTCTCCCTCAGCGCCTGCTTTTGGAACTCCCTGGTATCGGAACCCTCAATTTTTACTACACCTTCTGTTGCTTTGTAAAAACCGGGTATCAGGTTGACTAGGGATGTTTTTCCGGAACCTGTTCCTCCGATAATTCCGACGGTTTCTCCCGGCTTTACTTTCATACAGATATGCTGAATGGATTCCCCTCCTGCTCCTGCATACTTTAATGAAACATTGTCAAATTCAACTTTTATATTATTATCAATGCCTTCACTTAATGTGCCGCCATCCTGTTCACCTTGTATGGCAAAAATATCATTGACACGTCTTGCACAGGCGAAAGCTTTTGTGAGATTAATAATCAGGCTGGCAAGTTTAATTAATTCCACCAGTACCTGTGACATATAGTTTACCAATGCCACCACTTCGCCCTGCGTCAATGAACCACTCTGTACTCTCTGCCCGCCAACCCAGAGTATGGCAATAATGGCAACGTTTACTACAATGTAGGTGGCCGGATTCATCAGCGTCGAAATCCTTCCTGCAAATATCTGAAACCTGTTTAAAATCTCATTTTCTTCCTGATACCGGACAATTTCCTCTTTTTCCTGATTAAAAGCTCTGATGACCCTCGTACCATTTAAATTTTCTCTGGTACTTTCCATAACCCTGTCAAGCATCCCCTGCACTCTTTTATAAAGCGGTATGGTAATCAGCATGATTCCATAGACAATTACCGACAGCACGGGAATGGATACAGCAAACACCAATGCCGTCTTAACGTCTACCGTAAATGCCATAATCATGGCGCCAACAACAATAAACGGTGAGCGCAACAACAGACGCAGTGCCATATTGACCTGCGTCTGAATTTGATTGATATCTGCCGTCATTCTTGTAATAAATGTTGATGCACCGTATTGGTCTATCTGGGTATAGGACAATCCGCCGATATGGGCAAACAGATCATGCCGCAGTCTTTTTCCAAACCCTGCGGAAGCTTTTGCCGCAAAATACTGGGCAGTAATGGAAAATGCCAATCCTGCAACGGCTAAGACAACCAGCACTCCTCCCATCTTCCAGACATATCCACTGTCTCTTTGTGCAATTCCATGATCGATGATGGCCGCCACTACCAGTGGAACCAGCAAATCAAAGCATGCCTCCAGCATCTTAAATAACGGTGCCAGAACGGATTCTTTTTTATAATTCTTTAAATATCTAAGTAATTGAAACATATTTGCTCTCTCTCTATTTTTAGTCATACCTTTTTTCTTTCATAAGTATACATTTCAGAGTGAAAAAAAGCAATTCATGTTTCTGTTTTATATCAGTGGTTTTACATTTGATTAAATTTTATGGAAACTTCTCCCATGCCACAGTCAATATCCATGGTTCTTCCTGTCTGATTGGATAAATTTATGGAATTAGAAATCCCCTCATATTTTTGTGTGCCTAGTTCGATCTCTCCTGCACCAACCTTTAATGTATAATCAAAATCATTGTAACTGTTGTTAAGCTCTGCCTTCACTTCTCCCATACCACAATCTACATTCATACTGTTTACAGTAGTATTTTCAATATCCAGTTCTCCAACACCTACATCAATGTCACATTGTCCGAACTGACTATAATCTATTTTTCCTTCTCCGGCACCCACTTCAATTTTCAGGTTATCTGCCGTCATTCCGTTACACTCTAACTCTCCTGCGCCGACAAACAACTCTGTACTGCTTAATTGCTCATTTGGAATATAAATATTAATTTTTCCGCTGTTATTTGTTATACCGAATTTCCCGGAAACAGAAATATTTAAGACGCCATCAACCACTTCATATTTAACATCCAGCCTTTTTGCTTTGTTTTCTATTCCAAACCCAGTCTCATTCCACTGTTTAATGTTGATGTCACCATATTTAGCTCTCACAGTCAGGGAATGGATTCCATACTGCTGTTGATCAATTTTCATGATGGAACCATTGCTGATACTGCTCATATTCTCATCCTCCTCATCAAACCACTGGTCAAATTGAACTGCCAGACGGTTGTTTAACAAATCTGATTTTACGATTTCTTTTCCACCTCTTATGAGACCCACGCTAACGAAAACAATACCTAAAGCAGCCAGTATTCCACTGATAATTCCCAGCCATTTAAAAAATTTCTTCATTATGCCTGCTCCTTTCCTGTTTCAAATATTTTTTTACATGCCTGCGCAAGAATTTTAACCAGCCACGGCAAAAAACGTACACAAAACAGTACCAATGGGATTATCATAACAATCCCCAAAGCGCAAAGAATCAGTCCCGTTCCTGCCAGTAACAATCCTCCTGATAAAGCGCCTGACATAAACGATGCGCCTATTAATGCAATGCCCGCCACGGCAAAAGCAAACACCATGGAAATCAGGGCAATCACTACAGAAAACAAAGCTGCTGCCAGCGTAAAAATAACACTAATCCAAATCGGACAGGTGATTACCAGAAGAATAATGGCAACGACTTTTGCATCACTGCTTTTTACATTTGTTCCTGTTGCTTTTGTATGTTGTTGTGTATACTCTTTTGCATTATCTTCATATGAATTTTCTTTGAAATTTCCTTCTCCTCTTTTGTAATAAGGAATATACTCTTTATTTTCAGATTTCATTTCCGCATTTTCATCGAAATAATCCTCCGACTGTTCTTTGTGTACAATCTCTTCGATAATCTGTCTGGCAATCTTCTCCGGTGTCCCCATGGATTCCGGCACCAGCATTTCATCTGTAATATCTGCATCCGCAAAATAATTCTCATAATAATCCAACGCATCTGCTTTTTCATTTGCAGGAATTTGAGAAAGCCTTTGTGCCAATTCCCTCATAAACTCTTTTTTAGTCATTTTCTTTTCCTCCCAACATAATGTTCGATATTTTTGTAGAATAGTTTTTCCATTCTACTCTATACAAGCTAAGTTGGGCGTTGCCCTTCTCCGTAATTCTGTAATACCGCCTGTTTCTTCCGTCTATCGCTTTATCATATGTCTCAAAGCACTCTTCTTTCTGCAGTCTCCGCAGTACCGGATACAGCGTGGACTCCGATACGTCAATGGCGTTTCTCACATCCTGTGTTATCTTGTATCCGTAAGTTCCGTCTTTCTCTTTTGATACAACTGACAAAACGATGGCATCTAATAACGTTGAACCTGTATTAAAAACCATTTCAGCCTCCTTTGATTTATTTTATACAATATTATACATTATATAATATTGTTTGTCAATTGTTATACGAATTTCCCATTTTTATCTCTATTAAATTCTTGACCTATAATCCTTACCGTGCTAGTATTTAAGGTGATTTACAAAGAAAAAATGAAAAAAGAGGTATACGAAAATGACGAAAAGTTTTGATGATTTACTTGCACAGGTTGCAGAATGTCCAAAGAAAACTGTTGCCGTGGCATGCGCCCAGGATGATGCCGTGCTTGACGCTGTAAAAGCGGCAAAAGACAGAGGTATTGCAGATGCCATATTGGTTGGCGATGAAGCCAAAATCAGAACCATTGCAAGCGTTATAAAAATGAATTTAAATTCTTACAGAATCATTAATGTGGAAGACCCGATTGAAGCTGCCAGAACTGCCGTGAAACTGGTTCATGACGGAGAAGCAGATATGTATATGAAGGGACTGATTGATACTAAATCATTTCTTCGAAGCGTGTTAGATAAAGAAGTAGGACTTAGAACCGATAAGACATTATCACATGTATGTGTGTTTGAAGTAAAAGGCGTGGACCATCTTCTGTTCTTATCTGACGTGGCTTTTGTTCCTTATCCTGATTTGGAGACAAAAGCAAACATTATCCGAAATACAGTAGAAATCGCACATGCCTGCGGTATTGAATGTCCTAAGGTGGCACCACTCGCAGCCGTGGAAGTGGTAAATCCTAAGATGCCTTGCACCGTGGAGGCCGAAACGCTTACCAAAATGAATGAAGCCGGAGAAATTGAGGGCTGTATCATTGACGGTCCGCTGTCCTTTGATTTGGCTATCGACTCACAGGCAGCATTCCACAAGGGCACAACAGACAGAAAAATCGTCGGCGATGCAGATGTGTTATTATTCCCGGATATTCACGCAGGAAATATTACATACAAGTGTCTGGTTCACACTGCGGATTGCAAAAACGGAAACATTCTGACAGGTACCAGCGCTCCTGTTATCCTCACATCACGTTCTGATGAATTTGAAGTGAAAGTTAATTCCATCGCATTAGCAGCAATTGTTGCAGAAAAACTCAAATAAATATTGTGAACAAAATTCATTGTCGACAACAAAAATTGGCGGCATGTCATTATAAAGGAGAAGAAAAATGGCTTACAAAATTTTAATTATCAATCCGGGTTCTACTTCTACCAAAATCGGTTTATATGAAGATGAAACCCAGCTTATGGAAGAAACGCTCAGACATTCCACTGAGGAAATCGCACAATATGCTACGATTTACGACCAGAAAGATTTCCGTAAAACGGTAATTCTTGATGTATTAAAAGAGAAAAATGTAGATTTAAATGACATTGATGTCGTTGTGGGACGCGGTGGTCTGTTAAAACCGATTCCGGGTGGCACTTACGAAACAACCCCTGAATTATTAGAGGATTTAAAGATTGGCAGACAGGGGCAGCACGCCTCCAACCTTGGCGGTATTCTTGCAAACGAAATCGCATCGGAAATCAATGTTCCGTCTTATATTGTGGACCCTGTTGTTGTGGATGAATTACAGGATGTTGCCAGACTGTCCGGTCATCCAGAAATCCCACGTATTTCCATTTTCCATGCCTTAAATCAGAAAGCAGTTGCCAAGCGCTATGCAAAAGAAACCGGAACTGCTTATGAAGACCTGAACTTAATCGTGGTTCATATGGGTGGCGGTGTCTCTGTGGGAGCACATAAAAACGGAAAAATTATTGATGTGGCAAACGCATTGGACGGTGACGGTCCTTTCTCTCCGGAAAGATCCGGTGGACTTCCATCCGGCGCATTAATGAAGTTATGCTTTAGCGGCAAATACACACAGCAGGAAATTGGAAAAATGATTAATGGAAACGGCGGTTTCAATGCCTATCTTGGAACAAATGACATGAGAGATGTTGTAAAAATGGCAGAAACAGATGAGAAAGCAAAACTTGTTATGGACGCTTTCCATTATCAGTTAGAAAAAGAAATCGGCGCAATGGCTGTTGTCTTAGGCGGCAAAGTGGATCAGATTATTTTAACCGGCGGTATTGCTTACAATGCTGTTACACAGGAACATATGAAAAATGCCGTAGACTGGATTGCTCCTGTCACCGTATACCCGGGTGAAGATGAACTGCTGGCACTGGCGCAGGGCGCTATCAGAGTTATGAGTGGCGAAGAAAAAGCAATGAAATATTAAAAAATAGATATATCTCACAAAAAGAGGGGCTTGCCGGATTTAATAATCCGTCGCCCCTCTTTTATGACAAAAGAATCCTATGTTTCATCAATCAACTTATTCAATTAAAAAAGCATAAAAAGTTCGCTTCCTCATTGCGTACTATATAGGTGTGCTTATTTTGCCTCAGCCACAAACCGGAATTCTGCATATGCCGGATTCATATAACTTTTCGTATATTCTACCAGATGATAATCCTTATCGGCTCCCTGATATTCAATTTTATATACCGCCGTACCTCTTTCCACACCTAACAGTTCAGCCACTTTCTCGTTCGCCTGACAGATTACCAGATTTTGAATAAAATGGATGGGCATATGTCCTTTCGTATCCATATAATCATATAAAGATACCTTTGAAAAATCAAACTTCTCAATGTCTTCAAAATCTTTCTGCGGCATATATGTATATTCTATGGCAAAGGGTTCTCCATCTGCCAGACGTACACGATGAAGCCCGCATATTTTGTCTTCTTTTCCCAATGCCAGTTTATAATTTAAATATTTACTGTCTGTTATCTCTCCTATACCCAACACTTTACTGCTGGTTTCCATGCCCACCTGTCTCAGCAAAGCGGTCACTCCCGTATTGCCCGATGCCTCATTCATATAGGACAAATCAATCTTTTTGTGATCCCTCTGTGCCACATATGTTCCTGACCCCGGCTTTCGAATCAGATATCCCTGTTCTACTAATTTACTGACGGCTCTTTTTACGGTCATCCTGTTCACGCCATATACTTCTGCCATTTTTCTTTCACTGGGAATAGCTTCTCCGGGCAGATATTTTTTTTCTTCTATTTTTTTAATAATAATATCCTGTAACTGGATATAAAACGGCATTCTATAATCCATAGGCTGCCTCCTTAATTTTTTCATCCACTTTTTTGTTTCCTTTTTCAAACTCCACCCAATCCATATTCATAACTGCATGAAGATACTGTAGTATATTTCCCTCTTCATCATACGTAATCCCATGTTTTTTGATTAATGCCGTCATCTGATCAACTTTCAAAACCTTTGATTCAAATTCATTGGCATAAACAATCTCAATGACCTGTTCTTCTTTTTTCGGAATCTTTCCATATTGGGTTCGCAATATCTCAAACAGGGAATTCTGTTCCAAATCATATTTCAGCAGTTTCTCTGCCGTGGCTTCCGGAATATAGGAATATTCAATGGCAATCGGAAAATCCCCCTCCTCTCTTGCCACATTCCGAATCCTCGTGATTTTATAAACGGAAGTGCCAATAGGAAGTTTTACTTTTTTATATAATTCCTTGTCCAGTTCGATAATCTCAAAGGAAATCAGTTTGTTTTTCACTTCCAGCCCAATGTCGTTTAACTTATCTTTAAATGATTTAATCTCCTGAAGATTACTTTTAATACGATTATGCCCCATATATCTTCCGCTACGCTCACGAATCTCAATAATTCCTTCTTCTTCTAAAATGTGATATGCCTCTCTTATGGTTGCTCTCTGCACTCCAAACTGTTCTGCCAGCTCTCTTTCTGACGGAAGTTTATCTCCTTCTTTGTATTTTCTCTCAATAAACATGTATCGTATTTCATTTGCTATAAATTCATCTTTATTTAATAGTTTCATGTCTCAACCTTTCGGAAAAATTTCCAATATAATACATATAATTATTATAACATTTTTCTTTTATTAGTAAAGCAGACATTCTCATTTTCCGGTGTTCACAAACTACAAAACCCCCGCATTATAACGGGGGTAAAGCAGAACCTGCTTTCAGAGAAAGATATGATATTTACATTTTTAAAAACTTTATAATCTGTGATAAATCCTCTATCACTTCGTCTGCCAGACTCTGATCATAATGAAATCTTTCATCTTTTTTGGCCAGTGTCATGATACCTGCACGTTTCGCAGCCTGTATCCCATAGGTTGAATCTTCTATGGCAATGCACTCCGCCGCCTCCAATCCCAGTTTCTTTAATGTGAAACAGTATATTTCAGGATTCGGTTTGCTTTCTTTAAACATTTCACCGCTGACAATCACATCTACATAAGATTCAATATCAATCTCATTCATTACCTGCCGAATGACTTTCATGGAGGAGGAAGACGCTATCGCCACCTGATACCCGTTATCTTTTAAGGTTTTCAGGACAAAATCAATATCTTTGTCCTTTATCTCAGCATAGGAATATGGATGTTTTTCTATATACTCCTCGTAAAATTCATCAAACAAATCTGAGACCTCTTTTTCTGTCTTTGATTCTTTTTTCGATGTATTCCACCACTTTTCCAAAAGCTGTTCTTCCATTTTTGCCGAACAGCCTGCCAGATGATGAAATTCCTCATCCGGCACATCAATCTCATAAGCCTCGAGAAATTTTCTGAACCATCCTAAGTATAATGGTTCACTGTCTATTAGAACTCCATCCATATCAAATATGACTGCCTGAATCATGACTCCTCCATTTTCATCTCTGTTTTGTGTTAAAAATTTTCATCCTCGTCATCATTTTTTGTAACCAGATCATTACAGTAAATAATCATGTCTTTTGCACCAGAAACCGCCTCTCTTATCATTTCCGCAGTAGGTGTACTGCTGTCCGACATGACAATGGAAATAACAATGGCCAGATTAATCCCCGTAACCACATGCACCCGCTGATGTTTTGTCATCAGCATGGCATTATTATTAACGCTTCCTCCAAACAAATCTGTCATAATAATAATGTCATCATCCGGATTTTCCTCTATTATTTTTTCAAACTCAGGAACCGGATCTTTACATTCCTCTGTGTAGGCATTGATGATCGTAAGATTTTCTTGTTCGCCAATCAGCATATTTAATGTGGTATTCATACCATATGCCATTTGTCCATGGGTTGCTAAAATATATTTTCTCATTTTGAAACCGTTCCTTTCCAAGCCCGTTCACCCTCTACGATAGCAATTCCCGCACTGGCGCCAAGCGCCGATGCTCCTGCCTCAATAAAGGCTTTGGCTTCCTCATAATTATGTATTCCGCCTGCAGCTTTAATTTTCACTTCATTCCCCAAAATGTGCTTCATTAATTTTACATCATTTAAGTCTGCGCCTTTCCAGCTTCTTCCCGTAGAAGTTTTCAGGTATGCCGGCTTTGCCTTCAGGGCGATTTCACATACTTTCTTTTTTGCTTCCTCATCACCATCTAATTTGCACATCTCCACAATTGCCTTATCTTTTATATTATTACTTTTACAAAATTTTGCAACGGTTTTCATTTCCTTTTCAATCGCATCATAATCCCTTGACTCTACTGCTTTTTGATTTAAAACATAATCTACTTCAGGAACGCCCATTGCCGCCATCTTTTCAAACTCTTTCATTTTTTCTTCCAGAGACATTACACCTTCCGGAAAATCAATTGCCCCTGCCAGGATAATATCCGTTCCTTTTAATATTTCCAATCCCCGGCCATATGTTTCCGGTTCTTTTTCCGAGAAAAATACACATCGGAAATTATATTTTTTTGCCTTTTCCAGATACTCTTCATAGGTATCATTCGGGTCATCAATATAATCAATATATTTTTCAACTGCCATATTCAGACCTGATATCTTATAAATTCCATTATAAGTTATCTTTTCCTTTCTATCAGCTTTTCAGAGCCGTAGCTGATTACGGTGATTTGCATACTGCTTTCCTTTGATATAAAAGAAACCTGCCTGATTTTTCCTGCAGGTCTCTTTTATTTGAGGATATCCCATTAAGCAAGGAATCCGAAGAATGCTCCGGCAATACCGAGAATCATCGTTCCGATAATTAAAATCATCGGATTCACTTTTTTCTTAAGTAACCAATAGTAAATACCCAATGCCGCGATTCCTAACATGCCGGGCATGATTCCATCCAGTATTTCCTGCAAAGTCGTTGCTGAGTCGCCGCTTCCGATTTTAGTCGGCAGTGTAGCCCAGAACATGTCACTACTCATGGCACCGATAACCATTGTGCCGACAATTCCTGCCGCATACATTATCTTATCCATCAGTCCACTCTTCTCCGCATTGGAAAGGAATGAGAATCCCAAGTTGTAACCCAGCCGGGCACCAAAGATACGAACCAGAAATGTCGGAATATTGTAAATAAGGAAATAAAGAATCGGTCCTAATATACTTCCTGATGATGCAAGAGAGGCACCTACTGCCACGGCAATAACTCTGATACATCCGAGGAAAATAGAATCACCAATACCGGATAAAGGTCCCATCAAAGCTGCTTTAACGGAATCTACTGCCGAACCGTCCAAATCTCCTGTTGCCACTTTCTCTTCCATAGATACCGCAATACCACCTACAAAAGGCGCTAACTGGGGCGTGATATTGAAGAATGCAACATGTCTTGTAAGTGCTGCCGCATACCCTTCCGGATCATCTTTATATATTTTTCTCAAACATTTCTCAATCATCATGCAGAATGCTAAGTGCATCTGTCTCGGATAGTTCCATGAATATTCCATACCAAGTGCACCGGCATTGACTGCCATCTTCGTCATGTCTTTATTTGTAAACATTTTTTCATTAGAAGTCTTCATCGTCAACTACCTCCTCATTTCCTGCTGCGCCTGTCTCTACGGCAACTTTATTTTCAAAGAATCCAAATTTAACTGAAGCAATAACGATTGCAATCAGTGCAATACCCAGAACCGGGATTTCTGCATAACTGATTAATACAAAGCCCAGAATCAAATATGGAATCAGTCTCTTGCTGATAACCATTCTTAAAAGCATTGCAAAACCCATTGCAGGAAGCATATTTGCCGCAATACCCATTCCGTCAAGAATAAAATCAGGGATGATATCTAATGCTGACTGAACGGCACCGGAACCTGCATAAAATGCGATGGATACCAATAAGAAATTTTTAATCAATCCCACATGACCCATCAGCCAATGAGTAAAACGAATTTTCTTATAATTACCTTCTGCCGCTCCCTTATCAGCAATTGTCAGGAATACCGGCATAACTGCTGATAAAAGATTTCCGATTCCCAACGCAATAACGGCAATCGGCATTGCCAGTGTGACGGCGGCCTCCGTGCCCTGGCCTAACTGGATGGCAAATGCCGTAGCAAGAACGCCTCCTACCGTTACATCCGGCGGTATATATGCACCTACCGAAACAGAGCCCATAAACATCAACTCCAAGGTTGCACCGATTTCCAAACCGGTTTTTAAGTCTCCCAGTACCAGACCTACTAATGGTCCTAATGTAATAGGCCGGAATGCATACAGAGTACCTAACTGATAGTCAAAAACACCGTATGCTGCTATTAAACCTATTAAAATCGCTTTTAGTAACATGTTTTTTCCTCCTGTTTTTATGAAATTTTTATCGTCCTACACCCCATTGTTTCCACAACAAGGGAATAAGTGTACTGTAATTCATGCTGCACTACAGTGATTTTGAAACATCCTGTTTCGGATCATCTGCCAGTGCGCGTATTTCGCATTCTACGCCTTTTCCAATTAACTCCCTCAGAATTTCTTTCTCTTCCTCTTCCAGAAAAACCTGTTTGCTTACCTGTGTTGTTGTTTTGCTTCCTTAATAGACTGAACGACAATAATCAGTTTGTACTTATCCGTAACACCGCTGTTAATTGCCTTAATGGAATCTTCCATATTTTTCATTACCAGCTTTACTCCATTCGGTTTTCCAAGTCTCAGAGTCGTTTTCCAGACTTCATCATTTACAACCATATCACTGGCCACCAGAATACAGTCTGCTCCAACTCCGTTGGTCCAACTGAAAGCGACCTGTCCGTGAAGTAATCTGTGGTCAACCCTAACTAACTTAATCATGTATTTTCTCCTTTCAGAAATCTGATTGATTAATATTCAAACTGACGATAGTAACGGCGGTACTTTAAGTTGTGTTTTGTATATGTCTCATAATAACTTGCCGTTCTGTCCGTAAGAAGTGCCGTTACAATCATCGGAGAAATAATTGGTCTGAATTCATTCTCAATTCCGTCTAATGCAAACTCTGCCAAATCAATTACCACGGCATCTTCATGACCAATTGTTTTCAAGAACCGTTCCACTCTTATATCCTGGGCACGATATTCATCCTCACCCTTAATTACAAATACGGGAACGCCCTTCTCTACCAATTCCAATGTACCGTGGAAAAACTGAGCGGATGTTACCGGACGGGTTCTTACCCACTGCATTTCCTCCAGAATGCACATTGCAAAAAGAATGGTTTCTCCCCACGCAGAACCGCTGCCGCAAAAGATACTGTATGGTGCATTGTAATATTTCTTTGCAATCTCATCTGCTCTGTCATCAAACTGAATTCGGATATCCAGAAGATTTTTAAAAATTCCTTTTAACCCATCGGCAAACTCCTGATATTTCGGGAAGTCTCCTTTGTTATAAAGAATTCGAAACGCCAAGATATCAAACAGCACGTAAGAGTATTCGCACATACCTGTTGTTACATTTGCCTCAATTACCGTCTGGGCAATCTGTCCCAGTTTTCCTTCCTTCTTGGTAAACGCTACAACATGTGCTCCTGCTTCCACCATCCACTGGGCAGCTTCCACAATCTCTACCGTATCTCCACTGGCACTGGCTGTGATAACCAGAGTATCTTTTGTAAGTTTTTTGGGATGAACCGTATTGGCATCTGCCGCATTCACTAATTCAACATCTATATCACTGTATTTCTTTATCTGATATTCGATGGGACCTAGTTCAAATTCCGTTCCGCCAATTCCTAAAAGAATGATGTTTTTAAATCCGTCTTTCCAAACTTTATCGGCTACAGCTTCCACTTCCTCACGCTGCGCATAAATTTTATCACCTTCTGCCAAATACTTTTCAGCGTCAAATTTTGGTAAAACAACCTTTTCTAAAATTTCCGACATTTTCCTTTCCTCCATTTTACGACTATAAATTTTAACGATGTAAAATATCGCTTTGAAAGTAGAACTTCATAAATACAGTGTGCACCCTGTGGTTCATTATGTATTCCACTTGATATTTTTATTATGCCAGTTTAAACAATATATGCAAGAATATTTTATATTTTTTTCATAATTTATTCATTTTTTTTGGTAATTTTAGAGCAAAAACGTTTTTATTCCAGTTTTATTCTTGTGGTTTTCTACGGATATCTCTACTTTTCCTAATAAAAAACATACATTTTGCACAATGCCATTACATAACAAAAACTTCCGAATACCAGTTTTGTTTTACCTGATATTGGAAGTTTTTTCTTTTCTTATGCCATCTATAAAGACGGGAGTGCTCTCTGTTTAAGATAAATTTCCATGGATTGTCTGTCTGCTTCAAAAGGTTTTGCAAAATATTTCCCATGAACACATTCTACCGACAAAATTCCTCTATAATTGTTTTGGGAAAAGTTTCGGATATCGTCTGACATATTCCTCGTTCCGTCGCCCCATGCCAGATGGGTAATTTCTTTTTCCATGTCTACATCTACAAAATGCGCATGAATCACTTTATCGCCAAACAAATCAAAATAGGTCTGAATAAAATCTCCTGCTCTCGCCATAGCTCCCGTATCCAGACATACCTTCAATGCAGTGTTGTCCACCGCATCAATTAACTTTTTTAATTCCGAAGCACTGTTTGCAATCAGAGACTCTTCCGGCTGAAGGGCTTCTATGGCTAAATTCATGTTTTTTGACTCCGCATATCCGGCAACTTTTTTTAGCATCTCCACACTTCTTTGAAAAGCTTCTTCCACCGGTTCATTGAAAAATGCCCATCCACTGGTAACTACCACCTGATTTGCCTGGATTCCGCAGGCCACGTCAATCGCATTCTGAAAATATCTCAAAACCCTCTTTTGCATTTCCTTATCCTTTGCAGCCATGTTATTTGGTTTAGGATTGGTCTGTTCCGGACAGATTCCTATAACTTTTATGTCGTATTTTTCTTCTAATTTTTTTAACTTTTCTACACTTTCATAACCATGGTAATCCATAAAATAGTGCTGTGGCCCGGTCCAGATTTCTACAAATTTATATCCATTTTGTTTTGCACTCGAAAAAAAATCTTCAAGTTCGTAAAACCTGTGATGACAGTTCATTGCTGCCAATTCTAACGTTCCTGTTTTCATTTCCTGTCCTCCATTTCGTCATAATTAGAAGGAGGAGCGGGAATAAGTCCCGCCCCAAGAGTTTGGCAATATCTATATTTTAATACTCAAACTGACGATAATAACGCCGATAATTTAAGTTATGTTTCGTGTAAGTTTCATAATAACTTGCCATTCTGTCCGTCAAAAGTGCTGTCGTTATCATCGGAGAGTAAATTGGTCTGAATTCTTTATCTACTCCATCCAATGCAAACTCTGCTAAATCTATTACTACCATGTCTTCGTGTCCGATTTTTTTCAGGAAATTCTCAACCCTTGTATCCTGGGCACGGTATTCATCTTCACCTTTCACAACAAATACGGGAACACCTTTCTCTACCAGTTCCAAAGTTCCATGGAAGAACTGTGCAGACGTTACCGGACGGGTTCTTACCCACTGCATTTCCTCTAAGATACACATTGCAAAAAGCAGTGTCTCTCCCCATGCCGAACCGCTTCCACAGAATATGGAATATGGAGCATTATAATATTTTTTTGCCGCTTCCTCTGCTCTTGCGTCAAACTGTACTCTGATATCATACAGATTCTGAAAAACACCTTTCAGTCCGTCTGCAAACTCTTTATATTTTGGAAAAGCTCCCTGATTATTCATAATTTTAAATGCTAGAAAATCAAACAATACATATGAAAATTCACAACCACCTGTTGTAACATCTGCCTCAATGACAATTTTTTGATTTTCTGTCAAAAATTTTCCTAACTTTCCTTCTTTCTTTGTAAATGCGACTATCTGGGCTCCTGTTTTAACGATCCATTCTGCCGCCTCCACGATTTCTACCGTATCACCACTGGCGCTGGCCGTTACTACAACCGTGTCTTTTGTTATATTTTTAGGATGAACCGTATTGGCATCTGCCGCATTATAGGAAGAAATATCAATATCACTATATTTTTTTACCTGATATTCTATCGGTGCCAATTCAAATTCCGTTCCACCGATACCAAGCAGCACGATGTTTTGAAATCCGTCTGCACAGACTTTGTCTGCTGCCGCCTCCACTTCTTCGCGTTTGCCATATACTATTTCTCCGTCTTTAAAATACTTCTCCTTGTTAAATTTCGGCAATACAACTTTTTCTGTTACTTCTGTCATTTTTTCCTCTCTTTCCATGACATTCCATTGTCATTAGTTTTCAATTTAATTTGTTTCATTTTTAGGTGAATTCAAAGAGCCAACGTGCACTTTGGTTCTTTGAATAATCCACTTTACATTTTTAATATACCAGTTGTTTTTGCATAATGCAAGCCTTTTATGATTTTTTTCCTTACAAAACATTTTTTCTTAATTACATTTTAGTAATAATCAATATAATTAATATGATTATTCCAATCACCAGAAAAATATGTTCTGCAATATACATAACGATTTCCATTCCGATTTTTGCTAATGTATTAAAAAACTTTTTCATAATTTTACCTCCTAACCTTCTTATTATTCTGTCAGATTTCTGCACCATTTTTTTCTCCGATAAAAATAAGTTGCAACCAGAATCTTTATGATATAAGTCGCCTCCGTACACAGATAAACAATCTGTATCGGCCAGTCTGTTCCGTAAGAAACAATGGTACTCATCAACAACGGACCGTAAATCATAAACAATCCGTCAATCAGCAGAACTGCTTTGACGTCTCCTCCTGCTCTGATGATGTAATAGATGGTTTCGCTGTATCCCTGGGTCCAGCCAAACATAGCTTTCATAATCAGCAGAGTTGTTGCCATGGTAAATACACTTCCCGTCAATGAGAAAAACCTTGGCAGAACTCCGGATAATGCACAAATCAGAACGGTGGCCGTAATACTTGTGGTCAGGCATATGGCAATCAGCCTCTTTGATGTATTCCAAGCTTTTTTCATATCTCCTGTTCCAAGTATCTTTCCTATGACAATTCCGGATGCTACGGAACAACCATAAAAAGCGACGTTTAACAAATCAAATACATTATCTACAACTGTAATGGCCGGTATATAGGTTTCACTTACGTGACAGTAATTTCGAAATACCAGACTCAGTGCAATAGCCCATAACCCTTCATTGAACATTAATGGTATAGTCTTTTTCATAATTTCCAGTTTCTTTGTCAGATTTAACCTGACACTGCTGGTTTTAAAAATTTCCTTTCCATGATGAAAAATCATCAGAATCGAAAATAAAACAAAAAATTCAATATATCTGGATATGGCAGTGGCAAGCGCCGCTCCCTCTACTTCCAGTCTTGGCATGCCAAATTTTCCATAAATCAACATATAATTCAGTATCACATTCAGTCCCACAGAAACAATACTCATAATGCCCGGAATGTTCTGCTTTTTAAATACCCGGAAATACACTGCCAGCATCTGACTCAGTGCCATCGGAATGTAAGACCATACCACGATTCTGATATAATCCGTTCCTAAATTTAGTATTTCTGTTCCCTTAACAAAGATATGTATAAAAAATTGTGGAAACAGAACAATGGCAAGAACAAACACCCCAGCAATGGTGATACATACCTGCAATCCAAATTTCAGTGTGTTTTTTGCCAGTTTTATTTTGCCTGCGCCGTAATACTGGCTCATAAACATCATAATCCCACTGGAAATTCCAAAGATAAATAATGCGTAAATCGAATATGTTTTATTCGCTACCGTTACGGCACTGATGGCCTTATCTGATATTTTTCCTACCATAATTGTGTCACAAATGTTTAAGATAGTTCCTGATAATTGTTGCAGCATGATAGGAAGTGCCAGAACAAAAAACTGTTTCAGGAATACCTTTTTGCCGGATGGCATAATTTCACCTACTTTCTTTCTGTTTTTGGTTTTGTTTAGTAACCAATTATTGATATTATTATACCAGTTGTGTTATACTATTTCAAGTAAGAAGTTTTTATATTTCTGCACTTCACTTTTATTATCAGGATTATGTTAGACAATCTACAAAAAATGCAACAGTAAATTTTTAAAAAATTCAGGAGGGATTCAATGAAAGTATTTGCAAGCGATTTTGACAATACGCTGTTTTTTCACGATAAGGATAAAGGATACATACGAAAAGAAGATATTGAAAAAATAGAATCTTTTCAGTCCAAAGGAAATCTGTTTGGTCTGTGTACCGGCAGGGCTCTTTTCGACGTGTTTTTTGATGCCAAAAATATCATAGATTTTGATTTTTATATTCTTGTGTCGGGTGCTCTTATTTTAGATAAGCATTACCATATACTGCATAAAGCAGTCATTCCCTTTCCTGTCATACGGGATATGTATTGGCATTTTAAAACCAAATATCATTACAGTCCTCTTTTTGTAACTGAGGATAATTTTTGCTGTATTCAAAAGAAAATATTTGATGTGGAAACAAAGATTTATCAGTCCATTGACGAAATGTCTCATCTGGAATTTATTGGAATTTCTTATGTGCTGGACAGTCTGGAAGCATCTGCAGCCGTCTGTCGGGAATTGAACGAAGTTTTCGGACACACTATGACAGGATATCAGAATTCCACCAGTGTAGATATCGTTTTCAAAGGAAACTCCAAAGGAACGGGTATTGATTTTATTAAAAATCATTTAAAAACCAACAAAATCTACGGTATCGGCGACTCTTATAACGATCTTCCAATGCTGCGTACCGTGGACGTGGCTTTTACCTTTCCTTCCGCACCCCGGCCGGTCAGGGAACAGACAGATTATCTGGTAGACGGCATTGCACAGGCTCTTGACATAATAACAGAACAGAAGGATTGACCTTCTGTTCTGCTGTTCATTCTCAATATGAAATTATTTATCTGCCTGATTTATTTTCTGCTTATTTTCATTCTGTTTCTGCTTTTCTCTTTTTCTTACTCCTTCTCCTGCAATCTTATAGATTGTGGCGAACACCGGTACACCCACCAGCATACCCAGAATTCCAAATGTACTTCCGCCGATGGTAACTGCAGCCAACACCCAGATTCCCGGAAGTCCCAGAGAAGATCCCATAATTTTAGGATAAATCAGATTTCCTTCTATCACCTGAACGACCACAATGATAATAATAAATATCAGTGCCTGAATGGGCGAGACGGTAAGCATCATAAACGCACCGATGGCTGTACCCACATAAGCTCCTACCACCGGTATCAATGCCGTAAATCCTATCAGCGTGGAAATCATCGCCACATACGGCATTCTGCATATCAGCATGATTGCTGCACACATAACACCGATAATGACGGCATCTAACAGTTTCCCCACAATATAATTATGAAAACAATCATCCATTACCTGCAGATAACCTGTTGCTTTTTCTGTGATTTTTTCTCCCAGCACGGCATTGGAAACTCTTTTTACCTGCGACAGCAGTTTTTCCTTACCTGTCAAAATATAAAAGGAAAATATCACTCCCATAACAACAGTAATTACCACAGACGCCACAGAACTGGCCACGTTTGCCACAGCATTGACTGCACCACCTACACTGGCAAATAAAAAGTTACCTACTTTTTCTATATATGCCGTCCAATTCAAATCCTGTAACATCTTTAAAGTATTTTCCGGAATCAGTTTTTGAACTGTATCATTTTTTAAAGCATCGTTGATAAGCGGTGGCAATTGTTCTGTAAAGGTTGTAATACACTTAATCAATTCCGGGATAATCATATAAATCATCAGAGCCACAAATCCGAGTGTAATCAGCACAGACAAAACCATGCAGATATTCCGTTGATATTGATTCATATTCCCTTTCGTTCCATGACGAAATAATGATTTCTCCAGAAAATCCATCAGAAGATTCATCATATATGCCACACATATACCCACAATAAGGGGAATTACACTATGCAGTACTATTCCTGCCATCCTCATTACAACATTCCAGTATGTGGTACACAAAAATAAAATAAATAATGTTACTCCTATTTTAAAACACTGGCTCCAATCTATTTTCATAAATTTATCTGACTCCTTCTTCACCATGACATCCCGCCTGCATGTTCGTTAATTTTTACATTTATGCATAATTGCTGTTTTTTATTTTTATTCTCTTAATTTGATATGTCTTTTTCAAACATTTTCATATTATCATGCCGGATTTTTTCGGTCAAGTTATAAATCTCCAATGGATCATTGGACTCCAGGGACAGTTCCATATCTCCTCGGCGTGGTTCCATACTTTCTCAGAACCGTTTACATACAAAAGAGTGTTTACTCTCATCCCTCCATAAAATATTTTTACTTTACATATAAAAAGTATGATTCTTGAAATTTTCCAATGTAATTTTAGCATTTTATTTTATCTTAGCATATACAATTACATATATTTGTTTCTGGTTTGAGAAAATATATATGTAATTTATTCTCACTTACCATGAATTTCAAAAAATTTTACATATGCATCCAACCAATTCAAAAAGAAATACATGTAACACCTCCCCACGCACCATGAATCCCAAAAAATTGAAACTCAGTAACTTAACAGAGAGATAAACAAAAAACACTTTTTTACATTTCCCAAAAAAAACAGCCCTATAAATATCTGTTGTCCAAATATCTATAAGGCTGTTTCTATAATTCTATAAATTTATGTTTCTATAAATCTACAAATCTATAAATCTACACTTCTATAAATTCCTCTGTAAATTTCTTACTAAACAACTAAGAAGAATTTAATCAGGAAAATAAGGGATATGGCGTATGTGAGCACAGACACCTCTTTTGCCTTTCCTGTAAATACTTTAATAACTGTATATGTAATCATTCCTAATCCAATACCATGTCCGATGGAACCTGAAATCGGCATGGAGATTACCATAATTGCAACCGGTGCAACCTGTGCAATGTCACTAAAGTCAATGTTTTTCAATCCTGTAATCATTAAGATACCAACATAAATCAATGCAGAAGATGTCGCTGCCGGTGGGATAATTGCCGCAATCGGAGCAATAAAGATACATGCCAGGAACAAAATACCTGTGGTAAAGGCAGTCAGACCTGTACGTCCGCCTGCTTCCACACCGGAAGCAGATTCCACAAATGTGGTAACAGTAGATGTACCTGTCAGGGAACCTGCGATGGTACCTACTGCATCAGCTGCTAAAGCTTCTTTCATCTTTGGCATTTTTCCGTTTTCATCCAACATACCTGCACGGCTGGCAGTACCTACCAGTGTTCCGATGGTATCAAACATATCAATAATACAGAATGTGATAATCAGCGTAACTACTGTAAATATTCCAATATCCATCAATCCGCTGAAATTAAATTTAAACAGTGTCGTAGAAGCCATATCGCCAAATGGCGGTAACCAGGAAGCCTTTGCTAATCCCGCAAACGGATTCGTATTGAAAACAATTGCTTCCACAACCCAGTAAAGAGCGCTGGCACCTAACATACCAAGAATTACGGCTGCCTTTACGCCCTGCTGTGCTAAGATGATAATAATAAACAATCCGACAAACATGGTAACAACTGTCAGTACCATCTGGTCGTAACTTTCTCCCATATTTGTTTTTGAGATTCCCGGTGTCAATGCTCCGAAGAAATCTTTCATCACATAGAAAACATCTCCTTCTGCATTATATACACCTGCATTGGATCCTAATCCGATGTTCATCAGCATCAGTCCGATAGCCGGTGCAATACCAAGTCTTACTCCAAGCGGAATGGCCTCCACAATCTTCTCACGCACATTCAGGACGGAAAGAATTAGGAAAATCACACCTTCAATTAAAATAATGCAGAGGGCTGCCTGAAATGAATCCACATATGTCATGCCGGTTAATCCTACAATATTTGCAACGACAATTGCAAAAAAACTGTTCAGTCCCATACCTGGTGCCATGGCAAATGGTTTGTTTGCCAAAAATGCCATCACAAATATACCAATGGCTGATGCGATACATGTTGCAAGAAAAACACCATTCCAAAGCTCTTTTCCTTCAGCACCAAAATTTGTTAAAAGATTTGGATTCAGGGCAATGATATAAGCCATGGTCATAAATGTTGTCAAACCTGCAATCACTTCTGTTTTTACAGAAGTATTGTTTTCTTTGAGTTTGAAAATTTTTTCAATCATTTCCTCTTTCGTATAGCCGTGCTATACATTCCTTTCTTATTATTTGTAACAATTCAGCCATGAGATACGGAATCAATACAGTAAATGAATACTCTCAGACAACTACTATATTGATTCCGTATCATATGGTAAGCAGCCACAGTTAGAAAATCTGTAAGAATTTCTGACTGATGGCTGAATTGTTACTCTCACTCACTATTTTATTGTAACAGATTTTAACATTTTTTTGTACTTTTTTTTCATTCCTTTTGGAATTTTGACAAAAACTTTTTTATTTACTTTCCGAAAAGCCTGCTTTCCAACCTTTTTTAACTTTTGGGATTTTATAATGACCTTCTTTAACTTCTTACAGTTATAAAATGCCTTCTTCCCAATGGTTCTCACATTTGCACCAATAGTTACTTTTGTCAGTTTTCTGCGATTCTTAAACGCATTATTTCCGATTGCCACTACCTTATAAGAAACCTTCTGATATGTTACTTTCTTCGGGACAGAAACTTTCTTAACCTTTTTACTGACAGTAGATACCACTTGGACTGTCTTTTTCTTTGTGTTCTTTACTCTATAGACTAATTTGCCCACCTTAAATTTCGTGCCATTTTTAACGATGACGGAACTCTCCTCTTTCTGATTGGACGTTGTCGTCTCCTCGTTTTTATTCGTTGTGTCCGGTGACTTTGTAGTCTCCTGCGGTTCTGTAACTGATGTTGTTGTCTCATCAGGTATTGTTATTGGTTCCGTTGTCTGCTCTACCGGCTCCGTTGTGGATGGTTCTGGTTTATTGTAAGTAATGGAATTGGATGCCTGACTGTAAGCGCTATTTACATAATTCTCACTGTCTGCCGCCGGTACTGCCACAACATAATATGTATATTTTCCTGAAACGTTAAGAGATGTATCCTCATAACTTGTTCCTGTAACAGTTGCTACTTTTGTCTTAGTTGCTGTCGGAGAAGTTCTGTAAACAATATAATGCTCTGCATTCTCTACTGCATTCCAGTTAACCGTTATTTTGTCACTACTCAATATTGCCGTAACATTTGGAGCATCCAACTGTTCTTTCTGGTCGGCTCCCCTTCCGTATAAACGGACTTCCCAGATAGAAACGCCATAACCACCTACACGTTCCGTTGAGTAAATCCGCACATATCTTGCGTCCGTTACCTTTGTCAAAGATATGGACTCCAGACCGGAACTTCTGTTTTCATCACCATTTTTCAGTCCGCCATTACCGTTGGTTCGTGTAAACACCGTAGTCCATGTTTTATTGTCTGAGGATGTTTCAATGACATAGCTTTTGGATGCAGCTGTCTCCCAATAAATCTTGATTCCTCCGATTGTTTCTGTTCTTCCCAAGTCCATGGTCAGATACTGTGGATCTGCTGCCAGAGATTCCCATCTGCTGTCGTAATTCTTATCGATAATTTTGTCTCCGGTATTATCTCCCTGCTCTGAGGACACATCAATTACCTGTGCATCTGTTAAAGATATTTCGGGATAGTCAGATAAATCAGCCATTGTCAAATCATCTGTCGGCGCTACCGGCGGCTTTGTTCCTTCTTTGTATATCTTAATATAGTTAAAGTTAAATCCCCCATCTACCAATAATAGCTTCATCTGATAACTTCCTGCTTTTAAATGTATTGTCTGTTCTGATTTTACATTTTTCCAGTCTGTAGTAGTGTTATCCAGATTTGTCGTAAGGATATAGTCCGCATCATTGTCTGTCTTTAACCGGATTGCACTGTTCTTATTTTTGTCTGTACACTGCACTCTGTATTCCACAACATAATCAGCCTCTTCTTCTACTTCAAGGTTGTATACGAGAGAGTCACCGTCATCAATCCAGCCGATGTATCCTCCTTCTTCTTCCCCTGTTGTAGGTTCACATCCAAAATTGGTATCATAATCCTCTGCTTCAATAACGCCCGGAACTGTATTTACCTTATCTCTGCTTTCATACGGCACATACTCCGTATCCTTTGTTTTGTCCTCATTCTTTGTAGGATCAACAGATACCAGTGCATGTTTTGGAACTGTAGCGCTTCCCAAGTTACCTTCTGCATTTACAAAATTTACGGTAATGGTCTCATCGCTTGGATTCCAAACCTGTGCAGAATATGTAGTCTTTCCGTTCACTGTTTTTTCAAATACCTGATAGGATGTGTAATTGCTGCTCCAGATATCCGTGCAGATATTTCCTTTTGCACACATATTCTGGATATACCAGTAAGAGTTAAACATCTCATCTGTAGACAATACACCGCCTACATAATCGCCATTTTCATTCAGATGTGACTGATACTCCTGTGACCAGCGTTCTGCTGCGCCCTCAGCATCACTTAACGACATATACGGCCAGAGAATATGATACCAGCCTTCCGGATCAGAATTGCCCTCTGCTGCCACCTTCTTCTGGTATGCTTCCTGCACCTGCTCATATTCCGTCCAGATCCTGTCTGCTGTGTCTTTGTCATATCCCATATATGTAATTGCCGGAGTTACAGGCAGCATATGGATTCCCATAATACAACAAGGATTTCCTGAGAAATATGTTCCATTGGTATAGCCTAATCCCCAGACCATTCCAATATAAGGTATACTGTTCACATTGCTGTCACCATAAACATTTACTCCATAATCGGGCGCCCAGTTATGGCTGTCATTTTCCGTTCCCTTATCAACATTAAACCAATACTGCTCAATGGCATTTACTTCTGATGTATAACCCCAGATGCCTGCCTCTTCATACTTCTCATTTCCGGTCACAAGTCCCCATAGATATAATCCTGCCCATCCGAAAGTTGCCTCTGAGGCTGACTCCTGATTGTTTCCACTATTGTTGTCTCCATATCCTCCTGCCCATGAGTGTCCTTCATACACGTCAAAGTTTCTCATAAACGGAAGCATATCGTCATCTTTGTCCGGATTCATGCAATCCCTGATAAGCAGTTCTATCATTTCCCCATAGTCTTCTACAAAAGCATCATCATAAGAAGCTAATACTGCTGCCGGGAATATAAAGTATGCCCAGAGGAAATGATGGTCTGACAAGTTAATTGCCATACCGTGGTCACCACCGTCGCCGCTGACTGCACCCCAACTTGTATGATAATACATATAATATGGATAATCTTCCTCTCCGCCATATGTAAGCCAGTTCTGCATAATCTTCTTTAAGGCATCGATTAATTTATCTCTTGTCTCATATTCTCCCAACTGTTCTGCTATCAGTATGCCCATTGCAATCGGATGAGACTTCTTTCCCTGCCAGTACGGATCTGCCACCCAGTATGATTTCAATGCACTGTCCGTAAACTGCTCCAGATATGCATACATCCACTCTGTATCATAACTGTCCGATTCGCTTGGTGTTGTATACTGCGGAATAATTCCATGAAATTCCTGACTGTAGGAAAAACTGTTTCCTTCATGGATACGCATATCACCTCTTGCAGATGTATAAATTAATGCCTGATTATTTACTTTTGTATAGGAATCATTTGAATACTTCCACTGATGTGGCATCATGCACATTAATGTGGTATTGGAAATACCGGCACCTGTCCGCTTCTGGGATACAATTGTCTCATATTTCGTTGTACAGATTCCCTTCGCTTCATCATAACTATAATTCACAACCGTATCTGTAACATAAGAATATGCATACTTGTACATATACTCTAACTGCTTTACTGCATCACCATCTCTTAAAGATTCCGGATTGGAAATGCTGTCTGTTTCCTCTTTGCCTGCAAGTAGTGGAATTGGTTCCTCTACTGCCAATGCGCCAATTACCAGATAATTCTGATTGCTTCCCAGTTTGATTTTTAATTTATTTCCTACTTTCGTAACTGTAGAATTTTCCGGCATGTACACACCATAGTAATGATATTGCTTCTTGTTTCCATCGCCCGGCGCCTCGCTCTCATTCTGCGTTTCCACGGCAAAATGGTCTACGGTCACTGCCTGTCCGTCTTCTGTAATAATCTGATTTCCACTCTTGTCCATAAACTTAATCAGATTGTTTACATTTAATTCAACGGAATCTGGATTTGCAAATGTTGTGTATGCATAAGGAGAACCTTTAATTAACGTACTTTCCATCTTTTCCGTATCATTATCGCTGTACTTTACATTGACTGACCAGTCCCCATATCCGTCCAGTTTTGCACTGGCCTTTCCTGTGATGTCTGATGAGTTTAATGTCAGGTCAAAATAACGGCTGTCGGCGCCCATTCCGCCATTATCAGCACGATTGTAAAGTCCATCTGCATAATACATGGACAGTCCCGTTGCAGAATATTTATATGCCATCGGAAGTGCCGGCATTGTATCACTGTACTGTGTATATACAATGGATGTCCACCAGTCATTGGATGGAATCGGTGTGCTGATTTTTGAAGATACATACTTTGGCTCTCTTGGCTGTAACAGGTTTGCATCATCAATGACATAACTTCCTTTTCCCAACGTTACAACTTTCTTTTCCGGAATACTTTCTATGGTGTTGGTTACCTTCTCATCTCCCTGCTGATATTCATATACCTGCAGTTCTCTGATAGAATATCCGGAGCCACGTCCCATAAGAATGCCCTGTATTCTCACATATCGTACATTTTCCACATAACATCTGATATCTTCATCTTCACCGTTTCCCTGAAGCTGTCTGTAAATCGTTTTAAAATTCGTTCCGTCTTCTGATACCTGCAAATCCCAGATATTTCCGTACTCTACCTGCCATTGCAAAAAGACACGTCCGATGGTGTACTTTGCCCCCAAATCTACCGTCAGGCTCTGGTTACATTTGCTCTGTACATTGTCCTCGCCTTCGGACAGCCAGTATGTATCATAATTTCCATCTACTGCATTGGAGCCGTCCATAGGCGCAGATGCCCACCATGGTGTTGCATAAGATGTTGCCTCTGTCTTTTTACCTAACGCAATATTCTCTGCGTCCGATACCGGTTCATTACAATCTTCATCGCCAATACCATATATTTCCACCTCTCGGATGGATGCTCCCCATCCTGTTTTTTTATCTGAAGAACCGGACTGGGATTTACTGTAATTAATCAGTATTCTTACATAACGTCCCTTTTCCTGTGTCAGTTTATATCCCACCGTCCCGTCTGTACTGATAGAATCCTGATAATATGTATAGTCAACAGTACCGTCATCACGAAGTACCTGTTGTTCACTGCCTCCATTTCCATTGGTTGTCTCATATACCTTTGTCCAATTTATCTCATCATCTGATACGAGAATCTGGTAGGCAACGCCGTAACTGGCATTATTCTGCCAGTTGATAACCACTTTACTGATATCTGCTTTTCCGCCTAAATCTACATCCAGCCACTGGTCGGCCAGATTTGCCGCCGCGCCCCACTGGGTGGCAAGTTTTCCGTCCGTAGCAAAGGTTGCCACATCTCCGCCATTGGCAGAGGAAGCATATGCCGGTCTGTTTTCTGACAAAAGCCAAGGCTTACTTCGGTTAACTGCCTTTGTGACTGTTTCACTTATGCTTATTCCACCAATCGCTAAGGATAAACTAAGCATAACAGAAACTACTTTTCTCATAACTTTTTTCATATTACACTTCTCCTTTTCCTCTTTCTATTTTTTGTGACATAATCACTGAAATCCCTCGGAAATAAACCATGTTATTTCTCTGTTACTTTCAATCATTCTCCACTCTTTCTTATATCATATTTTCAGAATAGCATAACGAATTTCAAAAATCCACAGGTTTTAGAAACGTTTCAAAAATCTGTGGATTTTAAACAAAAAAAGTAATTTTATCTATGCAAATTTTTTCTTTTGTCATATTGATATATTTTTATTATTTTTAGAAAGTGCTTTTCTTCCAACTTTCTTTTATTGAAAGCCTTTTTCAAAAAATTACTTTTATCAAAATAAAAATATTTTTATTCTTTTTATTCATAATTCTTTTTTTTGAAGTGGATATGACTTTCAGCTGCATTTTTATATAATATCACTTATTTCACATCCTATCCCTTCTGCCAGTTTCTTTACTGTCTGTACCTGTGCCTTCCGAATATCTTTTACTCCCTGCTCATATGCCTGCAGTGTTCTGATACTTGTTCCGCTTATTTCTGACAACGCTGACTGTGACATTCCTGACAATTCTCTCTGCTGTTTCAAGGAGCTTTTTATTTTTTGATATCGCTCATCTAAGTAGTCGTACAATTTGGTAATGTCCATCTCATGATACTTTGAATACATATTTAACATTTCCTCATACTTAATCAGTCTGTGAATTTGTTTGAAACTGAGTCCACTATGGTTCTGATACTGAATCAATGCCCATCCACACCAATAGTCTTTACTCCTTGAAGCTGTTGATACGCTTCTATCATCTTCCTTTAAATCATAATTCATTTCATCTGCTATGTCTCTAACCAGTTCAATTCCTGATCTGCC
This sequence comes from uncultured Eubacterium sp., assembly GCA_904420085.1. Taxonomy (GTDB): domain Bacteria; phylum Bacillota; class Clostridia; order Lachnospirales; family Lachnospiraceae; genus Eubacterium_G. The sequence continues at coordinate 33,405 of CAJFUA010000040.1, forward strand.
GGCCACAAACTTAGGATTGGTATGTTCTATCTGTTTTGCAATCCCGGAACATATCATCATGTTCAAAAATTCATCACCATTCAGTCCACAATGATTGACTGCATAGTCAAACATTGCGCCAAATGTCCCTTTCATGCCTCCTATATACTCATCATTCATTTTCCTACAACTCCTTTAGCGTGCAGCATCTTTCATAATATCCCGAATGAAAGTTCCTGATAATACATCTGCTTTTATTTGCCGATACCGAGCGCGGGCATTTTTATCTCTATGATGTTTTTTTGTGTAATATATACTGCTGTCAGCATACACTGACTTTTCCTTCACATAGTGAATTCTCTCAAATGCCCGTGGACTTTTCAAAACAATCTGTTCTCCCAGTTTTCCTAAATACATTGCTTCTTCTAATTTTTGTATACTGATCGTGTTATTTAAAAAATCTTCTGCAAATCGAAAATAGGAATCATCTGCTCGATAACCTTTTATCACATCATAATTACCCACATCTATATGATAATTTTTAATTAAAAACTCTTTTGCCATAACTTCCATGTCCGTATTTCCATTGAATGTACGATTTTGGACTAAAACAGATAACCAATGAAGTAGCGTATATTTTTCATCATTTAAATCTAATGTTTTCAAATCACGAATATCTAATTCATAAGCATTGGCATATCCGTCTCTCATTCGGTCACATGCCCACTCTTTCGCTAATTCTATAGACTCCGTACAATAAAACCCCTGCCCATAGTCATTATGAATTTTTCCCAAACCAAATGCCGGCTTTTCAATTATTTTATTACTACCATGATATATCAGCATATGTTTCTCCTTCCTCTTTATACTACCACAGTAGTATATCATTTTCAATCACAAATATTTCAAAATAAAATTCCGGTATAAAATTGCAAAAAAATACCCTAAAGCCTCAACATCTTTAGGGTATTTCATATTATATTTATTTGCTTATTTATTTGCTACTGCTGCTTTGATTGCTTCTGTAAGCTGTGGAACGACTTTGTTTAAGTCTCCTACAATACCGTAATCAGCCACATCAAAGATTGGAGCGTCTTCATCTTTATTAATTGCAATAATTAAATCAGACTCTTCCATACCGGCAACGTGCTGAATAGCACCTGAGATACCGATTGCAAAGTAAACCTGTGGACGTACTGTCTTTCCAGTCTGTCCTACCTGTCTGTCTACCGGCAGCCAGCCGTTATCTGTTACAGCTCTGGAACAGGAAACCTCTCCGCCAAGAACTTTTGCAAGGTCTTCAAGAATTTTGAAATTCTCTGCAGAACCAACACCACGTCCGCCGGATACTAAAATCTTAGCGTCCATAATATCTACTGTTTCTGCAACAGACTTAATGATTTCCTGAATTTCAACATATTTGCTGTTTTCTTCTAATTTTGCATCAAAGTTAATTACTTCTGCCTTAGCGCCCGGCTTTGGCTCAGCCTTCTGCATAACACCTGCACGGACAGTCGCCATCTGTGGTCTGTGATCCGGACAAGCGATGGTAGCGATTGTGTTTCCACCAAAAGCAGGACGTGTCATCAATAACTGATTGTGCTTCTGCTCTTTTCCCGGAATCGGGTTAATTGGGAAATCACCAATCTCCAATAAAGTACAGTCTGCTGTCAGACCTGTTGCTACTCTGGCTGAAACGGTAGGGCCTAAATCTCTACCGATTGCTGTAGCGCCAACCAACATGATTTCCGGTTTAAATTCATTAATTACTGCTGTTAAAGCCTGTGCATATGGCTCTGTTCTGTATGTTTCCAGTGCAGGGTCATCTACAACGATTACCTTATCCGCACCATATTCTGCCAACTGATCTACCAGACCGCTGACATCTTTACCAAGAAGTACTGCCGTAACTTCTGTTCCCAATGGCTTTGCAAGTCTTCCTGCTTCTCCAAGTAACTCGAATGCGATACCGCTTAATTCGTTATCTACCTGCTGAGCGAAGACATATACGCCTTTATAATCTTCTAAATTAATGTTCTGCATAATTATAATCTCCTCTCTACTAAATAACGTGTTTTGTTAAAAGCTTGTCCATGATGTATTCTACTGCTTCTTCCGGTGAATCAGGTGTAACCTTTTCGCCTGCACCCTTTCTTACCTTATCGGAAGCCTTGGCAATCTTTGTAGGAGAACCCATAAGACCTAAATCTCCATCATTCACGTCTACCAAATCTTTTCTTCCCCAAGTAGTGATTTCTGCGTCACATGCATCAAAAATTCCACCCGGAGTCATATATCTAGGATCATTTAATTCGGAAAGAGCTGTAATCAGAACCGGCATCTTTGCTTTCAGCATATGATGTCTGTCTTCGTACTGTCTCTTCACAATAACACTGTCGCCCTCGATTGCAATATCTTCTGCATATGAAATTACAGGAATGCCAAGATGTTCTGCAATCTGTGGTCCAACCTGTGCCGTATCACCGTCGATAGCCTGACGTCCTGTAATGATAATATCGTAATCTTCAATATTTCTGATAGCTCCTGCAATGGTTGTAGATGTAGCCCAAGTATCAGCACCACCTAAAACTCTGTCAGTAACTAAGATTCCTTTGTCAGCACCCATTGCCATAGCCTCGCGGAGTACATCTTCAGCCTTTGGAAGACCCATTGTAAGAACTGTAACCTCAGCATTGTACTGATCTTTTAATCTCAGTGCGGCTTCCAGACCTGCCTTGTCATCAGGGTTCATAATTGTAAGCATTGCACCTCTGTCTAATGTACCATCCGGGTTAAACTTAACGCCACCCTTTGTATCAGGTACCTGTTTTATACAAACGATAACTTTCACGATTAGTACCTCCTATTACTTTAATAAGTTTGCAGAGATTACCATACGCTGAACTTCTGAAGTACCTTCGTAGATTTCTGTAATCTTAGCATCTCTCATCATTCTTTCAACGTCATATTCTCTGATATAACCATAACCACCGTGTAACTGAACAGCTTTTGTTGTCACTTCCATTGCAACTTCTGCCGCACATAATTTTGCCTGAGCAGCCTCCACAGAATATACCTGCTGTGTTGCTTTTGCCATAGCTGCCTTATAAACAAGCATTTTTGCACACTCTACCTTTGTGGCCATATCTGCCAACTGGAACTGTGTATTCTGGAACTGTCCGATAGAACGTCCGAACTGTTTTCTTTCTTTTACGTATTCGATTGTTGTCTCCAATGCGCCTTCTGCAAGACCAAGCGCCTGTGCAGCAATACCGATACGTCCTCCGTCCAGTGTATGCATTGCAATATTGAAACCTTTGCCTTTCTTTCCAAGAAGGTTTTCAGCAGGGATTCGGCAGTCTTCGAAAATCAATTCGTATGTTGCCGAACCACGGATACCCATCTTCTTTTCTTTTGTTCCAAAAGAGAAACCAGGTGTGCCTTTTTCTACGATAAATGCAGAAATCTCTTTCATCATTCTGCCACGTTTCTCAACTTTACCTGTTACGGCAATGACAATGTAAACATCTGCGTACTTACCATTTGTAATAAAGCACTTAGAACCGTTTAATACCCATTCATTGGTAGCTTCATCAAAAACAGCCTTTGTCTGCTGTCCCTGAGCATCTGTACCTGCGCCCGGCTCTGTCAGACCAAAAGCGCCTAATTTTTCACCTTTTGCAAGAGGTACCACATATTTCTGCTTCTGTTCTTCTGTACCATAAGTCATAATTGGATCGATACAAAGTGATGTATGCGCTGATACGATAACACCTGTTGTACCACAAACCTTTGATAATTCTTCAACACACATAGCATATGTTAAAGGATCACATCCCTGTCCGCCATATTCCTTTGGAACCGGAATACCAAGGAAACCATATTTTGCCATCTTTTCAACGGTCTCTACCGGAAACTGTTCATTTTCATCTGTTTCCTGTGCCAGAGGCTTCACTTCGTTTTCAGCAAATTCTTTGAAAAGAGTTCTGGCCATTTCATGTTTCTTACTTAATGTAAAATCCATTTCTAATTCCTCCATGTTTATTAATATATTACTTACTGTGCATCAATCGGTGTTTTTGTGCGGTCAGGATTGTAAACATAGAATCCCTTACCACTCTTAACGCCGAGATTTCCGCCACGCACCATCTTGCGAATCAACGGACATGCACGGTATTTGCTGTCGCCTGTTTCACTATAAAGTACATCCATAATGGCAAGGCAGATGTCAAGACCGACAAAATCGCCTAATTCCAATGGTCCCATAGGATGATTTGCTCCAAGCTTCATAGCCGCATCAATACCTGCGATATCAGAAACACCTTCCATTTTGATAAATGCAGCTTCATTAATCATAGGAATTAAGATACGATTTACGACAAAGCCTGCCGCCTCGTTTACCTGTACCGGAGTTTTGCCGATTTCTTCAGAAATCTTCTTAATTTCTGCAACAGTTTCTTCAGGTGTGTTTACACCGGCGATAACTTCCACAAGTTTCATTCTGTCAGCAGGATTGAAGAAATGCATACCAATCATAGGACGTGTCAGACCATTTCCAATCTCTGTAATAGAAAGAGATGATGTATTTGAAGCAAAAATACATTCCGGTTTGCAGATTTTGTCTAATTCACCAAATGTAGTCTTTTTAACTTCCATATTTTCAAATGCAGCCTCAACGATTAAGTCACAGTCTCCACATAAATCCTCTTTAACACCCGGTGTAATGCTGTTTAAAATACCGTCAACCTGCTCCTGTGTCATTTTTCCTTTCTCAACAAGTCTTGCATATCCCTTTGCAATCTTGTCTTTTCCACCTTCAGCCCATTCCTGTTTGATGTCACAAAGAGCAACTTCATAACCTTCTACCTGAGCGAAAGCCTTTGCGATTCCCTGACCCATAGTACCTGCGCCAATAACTCCAACCTTCATCTTTTTTTCCTCCTGAATCAATTATTTTTTATAGTTTACACCATTATTTATTTTTAAATGGAACTACTTTTAATTTCTTTTCTTTATCTTTTTCAAGGAAGTTACCCATACCTGCCTGCTGGTCTTCTGTCTCAAAACAGCTTCCGAATAACTTCTCCTCGATTACGATAGCCTCATCCATATTTGCGTCAAGACCATCGTTAATAGCCTTCTTACATGCTCTGACAGCAATCGGTGCCTGCATGGCGATACCGGACGCCATCTTCTTTGCAGCCGCCATCAGTTCTTCCTGTGGGTAAACTGCATTGACAAGACCGATTCTGTATGCTTCATCCGCTTTGATGTTTCTTGCCGTATAAATCATCTGCTTTGCCATACCCGGTCCCACCAGTCTGGCAAGTCTCTGTGTTCCACCAAATCCCGGTGTGATACCAAGACCAACTTCCGGCTGGCCAAAGATTGCATTTTCTGAACAAATTCGGATGTCACAGCTCATGGAAATTTCACATCCGCCGCCTAAAGCAAATCCGTTGACTGCCGCAATAACAGGAATTGGGAATGTTTCAAGTTTTCTGAATACATCATTTCCTTTTTTACCAAATGCTTCGCCCTCTGCTTCTGTCAGTGTGGACATCTCTCCGATATCTGCACCTGCCACAAATGACTTTTCTCCGGCACCTGTCAAAATCAATGCTCTGGTCTCTTCAAGATTTACTGCGTCCAGTGCAGCATCTAATTCTTCAAGAACCTGACTGTTTAAAGCATTTAATGCCTTCGGACGGTTGATCGTAATCACTCCTACAAATCCATCCTGCTCATATGTAATAAATTCCATATTACTTCTCCTTTTCATTTTATTATGTCAACAGTTTTTTCTTTCTGTTGATGTGTCTGCTATAAATTAAAATATGTTGATTTCCTATCTGATTTTCGTTTGTTTCTAAATGTCTTCGCAAACTCGCATCCGGAGCAACGTTGTTGCTGCCCGATGCTCGGACAGGTGCTACGGCATTTGAAACAACTCTCAATCATCTGACGGAAATCTGCCTATCATTTTAATTGATAGCAGACACATCAACAAAACAAAATTGCTGACATAGTAAACCGGTTTGAAGAAAAAATCTCCAAACCAGTATTCTTTTTTGATTAGTCTCTTTCTACGATTGTTGAGCAGCCCATTCCGCCACCGATACATAATGTAGCAAGACCTTTCTTAGCGTCTCTCTTCTGCATCTCATGAAGTAATGTAACAAGAATACGACAGCCGGAAGCTCCTACCGGATGTCCCAGTGCAATGGCTCCACCGTTTACGTTTACTTTGCTCATATCAAACTCTAAATCTTTTGCAACTGCTACAGACTGTGCTGCAAAAGCTTCGTTTGCTTCAATCAAGTCCATATCAGCTACTGTTAAGCCTGTCTTTTCCATAACTTTTCTTGTAGAAGCAACTGGTCCAACACCCATGATTTCAGGTGCAACACCACCAAGTGCTCCGCCAACAAAAGTAGCCATCGGTGTAACGCCCAATTCTTTCGCTTTTTCTTCACTCATAACAACAACTGCTGCCGCACCGTCATTGATACCGGATGCGTTACCTGCCGTAACCACACCGTCAGCCTTACCGGAACAGCATCTTAACTTGCTCAGTGACTCTGCTGTTGTTCCTGCTCTTGGTCCTTCGTCTGTATCTACTACAATATCACCTTTTCTGTTCTTAACCACTACAGGTACGATTTCATCTTTAAATCTGCCCTCTGCCATGGCTTTTTCACATTTCTGCTGTGAGTTTGCAGCAAAAGCATCTAATTCTTCCCTTGAAAGGTTCCACTGTTCTGCTACATTTTCTGCCGTAATCATCATATGGTAATTATTGAACGCATCTGTCAACGCATCATTTACCATGGTATCAACAAGAGTTCCATTGTTCATTCTGTAACCGAATCTTGCCTGTGGAAGTGCATATGGCGCTAAAGACATATTCTCCATACCACCTGCTACGACAATATCCGCATCTCCTGCCTGAATCATCTGTGCTGCCATGTTTACACAGTTAAGACCGGAACCGCAGACAACGTTTACCGTAACTGCCGGTGTTTCAATAGGAAGTCCTGCCTTAATTGCTGCCTGACGTGCAACGTTCTGTCCCAGACCTGCCTGAATTACACAGCCCATGTATACATGGTCAACCGCATCTTTGGATACGCCTGCTCTCTTAAGTGCTTCTTCAATAACAATCGATCCTAAAACGGATGCCGGTGTTGTGCTTAATGCTCCACCCATCTTACCGATGGCTGTACGACATGCGCCTGCAATAACTACTTTCTTTGACATAATAAAAATCCTCCATTTATAATAATTTTTAAAAAGATTTCAACTTTGTTATAATTTTAACAAAATATATTTTCTTTGTCTAGTACAATAAACAAAATTTTTGACGAATAAGTTCCTTTTTTGCACTATACCTCGTGATAACTGTCAAATTGTTCCCCCGAACTGTCATATTGACCGTTCGGACCGGTCTGCTGATTCTGATTTCCCGGAGTACCACAAAGAGTCACATATAATTCCGTTTGTGTCAAATGCACATATGGATTTATAAAAAATATGGATAAGATGCCACAGGTAAACATAGAGAAAAAGTACCAGCCGATAAATGACAAATCTAAAACAAAGGCATCCATTTTATTGTTATACATCATGTTCTTACTTCTCTGAAATGCCTCACTCATACTCATATTCGGATTTTCTGCCAGCAGATATGGTATCATTTTGTATTCATAAGATTTCACGATTCCCGGAATGACAAACAACAACGACCAGAGCCTGACAAACAGGTTTCTGCAAAACATGATTTTTACAATGTTTAAATATCCTTCGCCAAAACCGGAAGCTATCTCATTATACGGTGGATTGTCGATTCTGTTTTTGAGCATCCATCTGCGGCAGCCAATTTCCAACGGTGCCAGAACAAATGCGGATATGGCAATTGCCGCGATCATAATCACGACCATCAATGCCAGAATTATCAGGATTCTCATATAAGACAGACCAGTTATGGTCTCCATAATTTTTTGTGCCACATCATTGTAATATCCATAACCGGGGATTCCGTCAATTACGTTGTTACTCATATCTGTTATCCGGCTGTTTTGTATATTCTCTCTGAAACCGCCTGCGTTAAACACTCCGGTAAATCTGATACTGCCACCGACGATTCCCAACACCAAAGCCACTACGACTGCTCCCCAGTAATTCTTCTGCAAAATCTGTTTTGCACTGGTTTTTAATTCTGCCCTGCTCCACATAATCTGATTCTCCTTTTATCTGTTAAAAAATAAGTCCGCCTACTATATTTATAAGCGGACTTTTCATTTTATTACTTAATTTCAACCAGCCATCCTTCCGGTGCTTCAATTTTTCCCATCTGAATGCCTGTCAGTGTATCATATAATTTCTTCGTAACCGGTCCCATATCCTCCATGCCGCTAGGAAAACAGATTTCCTTTCCATGATCAACGATCTTCCCTACCGGTGAGATGACTGCTGCCGTGCCGCAAAGACCACATTCTGCAAAATCTTTCAATTCATCAACATAGACTTCTCTTTCTTCTACCTCAAGACCTAAATAGTCCTTTGCAACCACCATCAATGAACGGCGGGTAATGGACGGTAAAATGCTGTCTGATTTCGGAGTTACAACTTTATTGTCTTTCGTAACAAATAAGAAATTTGCTCCACCGGTCTCTTCCACCTTTGTTCTTGTGGCTGCATCCAGATACATATTTTCATCATAACCTTCCTGATGGGCTGTCATGATGGCATGTAAACTCATTGCATAATTCAGACCTGCCTTAATATGTCCCGTACCGTGAGGGGCTGCCCTGTCAAAATCACTGACCTTGATGGTAAGAGGTTTAATACCACCTTTAAAATAAGGTCCTACCGGTGTGGTAAATACTCTGAACTGATATTCATCTGCCGGTTTTACCCCGATAACTGCCGAACTGCCAAACATATATGGTCTGATATACAAGGTTGCCCCTGAACCATATGGCGGTACATAAGCAGCATTTGCCTTGACGGTTTCCGCTACGGCTTCTACAAATCTATCCTCCGGAAATACCGGCATTTCCAGCCTTTTCGCTGAATCAGCCATACGTGCCGCATTTAAATCCGGACGGAATGTAACAATGCGTCCATCTTCTGTTGTGTACGCCTTCATTCCTTCAAAAATCGTCTGAGCATACTGTAATACCCCGGCACATTCATTAATGACTACGTTGGCGTCCTCTGTCAACTGTCCGCTGTCCCACTTGCCATCCTTGAAATTTGCCACAAATCTCTTGTCAGTATTTACATAACTGAATCCAAGATTTGCCCAGTCAATATTTTTCTTGTCCATCTTTTATTCCTCCGTCTTTTCTTTTTTCAGCCACCTTTCCAACACTGTTTTCAGCGTCTGTGACCGGCTGTTTATTAGAAAAGGACAGCCAAAGCTGTCCTTTTTAGCTCAAACCTTATTTTATTATATCACTATTTTTTCTTCGGTCAATAAGCCTTATTCAATTTTTCCCAGCGGTAGGAATACAGTGGCTGCTGGAAATCAGAGATACTGAATCCCTTTTTCTTTTTCAGTACCAGACAGTTTTTCTTTTCAGTACCGGGGATTTCTATTGCTCCCGACAGATGGACCTTATCGTCCAAAATCTGATAAAACATAATCTGATCGTAATCTTCAAACTCTTCTCTGCTCATATTTTTAAGTCTGGAATAAGTGTACTTCCAGAGATTTCCTTTTACTTTTTCACATTTTGTATGCTCTGCCTTATAATCAGATGAAATCCATACCTGTTCATCCGGATCAAAAAGCATGGCGCCGATGGCGGCCTGTTTATCCCAGTCATCCGGTGTCTTAAAGTAAACTGTTTTCTCATCTTCTCCGGTAAACTCAATTTTCTCTAAATAAAAATAAGAAGACGTATTCTGTCTTAAATACATATATTCCATATTTTTATAATCGTCTCCGTTAAGCAGTGCCAATGTATTTTTACATTCATCCGTTATGATACAGGAGACATAAAAATACTGGTTTTTGGAATTATTATAAGAAAAGGAGATTTCATAAAGTCCTTTATTTTTATTCCTTTTGTTTTTACCAACGATTTTGTAATCCTGAATCACTGCCTCTTTTAACTGCTCCCTTTTCTTCCGTTCTGCCGCTGATGAATAATCATATTGATTTGCCACCAGTTCCACCATATAGCCTTCTCTTAAATCCGTCATGCTTACCGACACAAGTTCGTCGGCAGGAAGCGTCTGGAGCAGTCTTTTTTCATCTGTGGCTTCCTCTGCATATTTTGACAGTTTTTCAATTTGTTTACCGTTATAGGCCCCGGTGTAAAATCTCCGAATGATGCTTCCGTCTTTTAACTGATAAGAGATATTAATACGATATGCGGTATACTCTCCTGACCCTCTTTCGTCACTGTAATCAGGAATCAGCGGATAGATGCCTTTTTTCTTATCCAATGCCTTACTTATGATTAATTTCTGTGCATCCACTGCTGCTTCAATTAATTTTTCATCTGCTATATAGTTTTCCCGAATATTTTTTCCGTTTACCATATAGCTTTCATCACTATCAATATTTACACTGACTTTCTCTATTTCATTTACTTTCGGTAATTTTTCATCATATCCGAAGGCTCCGGTTACGATAATCATAACAAAAATAATCACAGCCACCACATCAATGCCGCTGACAATCAGGCTTGTTCTTATTTTTGCCAGACCCCTATGATAAATCAGATGGAAAATCATGCCGGTAATCAGCGCACCCACACATGTTCCCACAAAAAACCATATGTATTGGGCTTCATAAGACGGACTGCTGTCTGCCCCGACCGCTGACATCAGCCATCCGATTCCAAAACCGACCACAAATCCTGCAAATATTTTAATTACCTGTTCTACAATACCGAATACAAATGCGTTCTGGGCAATTTCAGTTTTCCGCTTTCTGCTGAAAATAAAACATCCTGCAATCAGTACCATGGAGAACACAATCCACCATACCAGATATAAAATTTCTTCATCTCCCCATATTCCGGCAAAGGGCGCAGCCAGTGGGCTGAGCAACGTATATAAAGCCCCATTCACGCCGTTACTGTTTCCTGCATATCCCGGCAGTATGGTTCCTGGAAACAAAATGCATATTGCAACACAAATCGGATAAATCCCGTTAATGGCAAAAAAGCTTACAATCACATCCACCACCGTTCCACAGCACAGTGATAACAAAGCGATAAAAGATACATTTCCTATAACGCCCACACAGAGAAATCCTACCGTCTGCATCACATCCAAAAACGCAGACATCTTCAGTGTAAGCATGGCTCCAATAACGCCGACCACAAGCATCGGTACCAGCGTCTGCACCAGAACAGAAACGTATCTGGTAAAAAACAATGTTCTTCTGCTGATTGGAAAACTGCCAAACAAATCCATACATCTCTTATTATGCATATAGGAAAATGTAACGATGGCAAAAATAGTTGCAAAAAGTATGGCTACAAAGGCGAATACCGTACCGGAAATGGCAAGGGAAGCCTCTCCGATTACATTTTCGTATTGATATGTGGGATTTGTCGTTCTGCTCTGCAGCAATAAGATAATTTCGATTAGGGGAAAAGTAATCACCAACAATGCAATATAGGCGATAGAGATTCCTTTATATCGTTTATTGGTCCAGCCAAACATACTGAATGCTTTTTCTTTTTCAGAAAAATTTATATTTCTACTTTCCATATCCTGCACCCTCCATTTCGTTAATAAATACTTCTTCCAAAGTTGATGGCATCGCTTCAATAAATGCAGGGTTTAACCCGTTTAGCCGTTCCATAATTTCTTCAATATCCCCTTTTGCCATCACTACAAAGTAATTTCCTACCTGACTGATAATCTCACAATGAATACTCTGAATCACTTTTCTGTCCGGTGCCTGATGAAATGCCATTTGAATCTTATGCATCTTGTTTTTCAACACATCGGTTTCATTATTTGCCACCAGTTCCCCTTTATGCAGCAGGACAATCTTATCACAAATGTCATCGATTTCTCTCAGATTGTGAGAAGCAATCATACAGGTCATATGGCGGTCAGCAACCTCCTCAATGAGTATAGACTTCAACGCTTTTCTGATGACCGGATCCAGCCCGTCAAAAATCTCATCTAAAAATAAATATTTCGGTCTGGTTGCAAATGCAAGGATTAGGGATGCCTGTCTCTGCATTCCTTTACTCATATTAATAATTTTCTGGTTTGTGGCAATGGGAAACATGGCACACAGTCTCAGGTAATATTCCTCATCCCAATTCATATACAGTTTTCTATATAATTCCGCCATTTTTTCCACGGTACTGTCGTTAAAAAAATACGGATAATCGGCTATGTACGCACACCGTTCTTTGATTTTATGATTGTCAAAAGCATTTTCTCCGTCAATCATAATTCTGCCGCCGTCAGGCTCATATACACCGGACAATGTTCTTAACAGGGTACTTTTACCACTTCCATTGCTTCCCGCCAGACCAAAAATCGTGCCTTCATCTATATCGCAGTTTAAGTCATTGATTGCAATTGTTTTATCAAATCTTTTTGTCAGATTTTTAATTTCAATCATTTTCATTCCCTCGCTTCGTTATTTCATTTACCATAGAAATCATTTCTGCCGTGGTAACTCCTTTTTTATATGCTCTGTCTATGGACGCTTTCAACTCTTTTTTTGCCTCAATTTTTTCTGCTTCATTTTGGTTTAACTTGTCCGAAACAAAACTGCCCCGCCCCACTGTAGAATAAATATAGCCATCCAGTTCTAACATCTTATAGGCTTTCTGAACGGTATTGGGATTAATTCCAAGTTCCGTTGCCAGTGTTCTTACCGGTGGTAATTTGGTATGGCTTTTTAAAATACCCAGAGATGTCAGCCGTACCACATCATCATACAACTGCTGATATACAGGCGTTCTGGAACTGAAATTTACTGTAAGCATATGCTTCCCCCTCTCTCCTTAAAGTGATATCTGTTTGTATTTATTGTATTATTCAAAATAGTACAATAGAATTATATAAAAAAAAACAGCTGAAATGTCAACTGTTTTTTCCTTATTATTACTGCAGACTTTCCAATAACTGGATAATCGTGTCTACCGTATCAAAATTATCCTCATTTCTTTCATCATATGGAATGTCAATATCATACTTGTCTTCCAGTGTCACAATCAGTTCCATCAGCTGTTTTGACTCAAGAAACTCAGCAATACTCATGTCCTCATCATCCGGATCCCAAAGCGGCTGAATCTCGCATATAATTTCTATAATATCGTCACGCATTACCGTTCCCTCCCCAATCATATTGATAAGAAATTAAACACTATTCTATATTTACCATATTATGTCCTGCTGTTCAATATATTACTGCCATTTTTCCAAAAATTGTTCTTCGCTGATAATCTCGATTCCCAGTTCCTTGGCTTTTCTGTTTTTCGAAGAATTTGACAGCACATCATTATTAATCAGATAATTGGTTTTGGAAGTGACGGAACCTGTCACCTTTCCTCCCCGTTTTTCAATATAATCTTTTACCGCATTTCTGTTCGGAAATTTTTCCACGCTGCCAGTTACCACAAAGGTCAGCCCTTCCATATTCTGACTGTTGTTCTCTTCCGGCTGCATGATGGTTATCTGCTCCAGCAGTCTGTCCACTTTTGCATTGTTTTCTTCATCCGCAAAATAATCGGCAAACTTTTCGGCCATCTTATCACCGATATGTTTTATCTCCACCAGCTCTTCTCTGGCTGCGTTTCTTATTTTATCAAAGTCATTCTGAAAATGTTTACATATCAGTTTTGCATTGGCTGTTCCGATATTGGGAATCCCCAGACTGTATATCAGGGCATGCAGTTCAACCTGTCTGGCTCTGTTGACAGAATCCATTAAATTATCATAAGACTTTCTTCCAAATCCCGGTGTGTTTACAATTTCCTCTTCATATCTGTCCAGTTTGAAAATATCCGCAAACTCGTGGATATATCCTGCGTCAATAAACTTTTCCAATGTTTCTTCCGACAGTCCGTCAATATTCATGGCATTTCTGGAAACAAACAATGTATACAGCTTCACATGTTTTGCCGGACATTGCTGATTGGGGCAGTATAACGTTTTTACCCCGTTTTCGTTTCTCACTTCCGTGGATTTTCCGCAGGCAGGACAACTGTCCGGTATATCCGTGAATCCTGACTTTGTAAGATTTTCAGATATCTGGGGAATAATCATGTTTGCCTTGTACACCTTAATGGTATCTCCCACTCCCAGCTTCAGTTCTTCCATAATACTGATATTGTGTACACTCGCTCTGGTAACTGTGGTGCCTTCCAGTTCCACCGGCCGGAAAACTGCCACTGGATTAATCAGTCCGGTGCGACTGGGACTCCACTCAATGTAGTCAAGAACGGTTTCTGCCTCCTCATCTTTCCATTTAAAAGCAATGCCATTTCTTGGAAACTTTGCCGTACTTCCAAGAGATAAACCATAGGCGATATCATCATACATCAGAACCAGTCCGTCGGAAGGATAGTCATATGTTTTCACTTTTTCTGCAAAGTAAGATACCACCTCTTCCATGTCGGACTCTGTTACTATTTTTCTCTCGACCACTTCAAACCCCTGACTTTCCAGCCACCGATACTGGTTTTCCATGGAATTATCAAAGTCAACACCTTCTACATGAATGAGCGCAAATGCAATAAAATTCACATTTCGGGCAGCTGTCACTTCACTGTTTAACTGTCTGACCGAACCGGAACACAGATTTCTCGGATTCTTATACTTGGCCTCCGCCTCCCCTATTTCCTTATTTATTTTGTGAAAATCCGAATATTTAATAATCGCCTCGCCCCGCAATGTAAGCCGCCCCTGATAAGGAATGTTCAGTGGAAGATTTTGAAACGTTCTGGCATTGTTTGTAATCACCTCGCCCACTTGTCCGTTTCCTCTTGTGACAGCCTTTGCCAGACTTCCTTTTTCATAAGTTAAGACTACAGTCAGTCCGTCCAGTTTCCAAGACAGAAGGCAGTTTCTGTCGCCTGCAAACTCCGCCAGCGTGCCCACTTCCTTCGTTTTATCCAAAGACAGCATAGGGCTTTCGTGCTGTTCCTTCGGAAGCTGGCTGACCACCTCATATCCCACATGAATGGTAGGACTGTTCGCCATGACGACCCCTGTTTCCTGCTCCAGTTGTTGCAGTTCATCATAGAGACGGTCGTAATCAAAATTGCTCATGATTTCTTTTGCATCCTGATAATACGCCTTATTTGCCTGATTCAAAATTTCTATTAATTCTTTTATTCTTGCTTTCTTGTCCACTTCCATACCTCACTCTGTTCTACCGGTTATTGCTATGACGGTCTTCCGATACACCTTTCCACTCCTTGATGCCGCCCAGCTCTTCATCTGTCACATTTCTATACTGCCCAACGGGCAGATTCTCCAGTTTTACACTCATAATTCTGATTCTTTTTAATTTCTGTACCTTGTAACCTAATGTTTCACACATACGGCGAATCTGCCTGTTTAACCCTTGCGTCAGTACGATACGGAATGTGTGTTTATTCATCTTTTCTACCTGACAGGGTCTTGTCATCTGATTCAATATTTCCACACCCGACGACATTTTTTTTATAAAAAAATCATCAATCGGTTTATCCACTGTAACCACATATTCTTTTTCGTGATAGTTGGCTGCCTTTAAAATATTGTTTACCAGAGAGCCGTCGTTGGTAAGAAGAATCAGCCCTTGGGAATTTTTGTCCAGACGCCCGATTGGATAGATACGTTTATGATACCCGATATAATCCACAATATTATCCGGATTGGTCATATCCGTGGTACATTCCACCCCCACCGGTTTATTAAAGGCGAGAACTATCTGTTCTTCCTCTCTTTTTATGATTTCTCCTTTTACCTTTATCACATCATTCAGGGTAACTTTTTGTCCCGTCACTGCCATCTGTTCATTGACGGTAACTTTTCCCTGTTCAATCAGTCTGTCTGCCTCTCTTCTGGAACAATATCCTGCGTCACTTAAAAATTTGTTCAGCCTGATTTCCTCTGTACGCTCTTTTTTTTCTTTGAACCGCTTCTGTGTCATAAAGACTGTCTCCTGAATTTTTTCTAACATTTATAGTATCATTTTCATATTTTCCTTTCAACGTAAATTTTAAAAAGCACAGGTAATAACATTGATTCATAAAGAAATCATGCTATTATCTGTGCTTTCCATTATAAAGATTTCTATTTTATTTTCTTGCTGCAATCATTTTTGTAACTATGTATGCCACAGCTCCAATCACTGCACCTGCTGCCGTAACGATTCCTATAAACATCCAGTCTGCATTTGCAATCCGTGTAATATCAAATCCTTCTGATGTCTGTATCTGCCGGAATAAATACAGAAAATCAATTAAAATGGCAATGCCAAAAACCAGAACGCCGTTTAAAACAGCCATAACCTTTTTGGATTTCTTTTTTGTAACAGGTCTGTCAAGTCTTAAATCCACTGCATTGGACAGCAGTGCGATAACATAAAGTGTAACTACCGTCTCCGGAATCATATATGCTGCATTATAAGCGATGGAATAAACTGCTCCGTCCGCCGTCGGAATGGATACGCCCGCCCATACGGTGCAGCCGGTAATGACATGACAGATAAATCGGAGAAAACATACCACAAACGCTCCTGATATCAATACGCCTGTCTGATGTCTGTTTCTTTTAAAAATACCCAGTAATCCCAATACCGTAAATGCAACAATATAATCCAGCATAATAATGGCCACGGCCGCTGTGGAAGATGTAGCATAGGATACACTTTCCAATCCTGTCAACAACTGAAGCAGACTGAACGCGAAGCCTGTGATCAGCCCCCATTTCAACCCATGTCTGTATCCTGCAATAATAATCGGCACCATGCTTGCCGCCGTGACAGAACCGCCGTAAGGCATATCAATAATTTTAATAAAGCCCAATACAAACGCCATGGCAATTAAGATGGCGCATTCAACCAATGTCACTGATGTTTTTGATTTTTCCATAAAAAAAGTCCTCCTTTGATAAAATAATCGCCGGAGAATCTGCTTAAAATGCTTCCTTACGACGGTACTAACCGTATCAAGTAATAAGGGTCGATATAAATCTCTCAGCCAACAGGCACCCCTAGCGAATATTTATTTCATTGTCCGAAAAATAGTTTATCTGTTCTGTCAATATTTGTCAACCTAAGAAATATCTATAAAGCACAAAACATGAATTCTTAATAAAATGCAAAATTATTATGTCACAATCAGCAGACTGCCTTTCTCTACCGATATGGTGACTTCTTTTCCAATAAAAGAATTGCTGGTGCCGGTAGGATTATCCGGTGACAGTTCAAAATCGTGAAGCAGATACATGGCATTTCTTATATTTACCTTGTGTGCCGTCCCACCGATTGCAAAAATAGAAAAACCTTTTTGGGATGTGCCGTTGATTCGGATTGCCCCGTCAGTTATCACATAATACCGGTTTACACTGTCTGTCATCTCAATTTCCGCACCTTTTCTTGAGGCATAGAGCATGGTCTGAATGTTGGAAATGGTATGATCCATCCGGCCGCCGGTACCGCCATAGATTTTGATTTTTCTATAGCCTATTTCCAAAGCCTTTTTCACTGCCAGCATCATATCCGTATCATTTTTCATTACTTCATGCCGGATGACATTGTCTCCTTTGGGAACATAGCCCAGAGAATCAAAATCTCCCATAATCATATCCGGCCTGATATTCCGCTTTTGAAGTGCGAAAAGTCCTCCGTCTGCCGCTATGACAAAATCATTTTCAGTTTTCAAAAAATCGGTGCCGGAATTGTCTCCGGCACCTACAATATAACATGTCTTTTCCATGGATTTACCTGACTATTTTTTGTTTGCTTTCTCATTCTTCTTTGCCTGACTGCTTGTCTGCTGTACTGTTGTGGCAGCCGGTGCCGTGGTGGAAGGTGCACCTGTTGTGACGTTCTGTGTCGTCGGTGCCTGTGTCACTGCCCCGGTGGTCTCATCTGTTTTTTCTGCATTGGCATTGATATCGTCAAAATATTTCTTTAATTTGGCATCAGAAGCCTTTGCCTTTTCAAATTCATCTTCCACGCTTTTCAGCAGTTGCTGGACATCCGAATCCTTTGTCACCTGTTGTATATATTTCTGTATGTCGTCTCCGCTGTCGTTCTGAATATAGACATTTCCTGTATTTGTATCTCTTACCACATAGAGTATGTCAATACTTGGTACCGTAGTCTCAATATTTTTCAATCCCATATGATAATAAGCATAGACAACATATGTGTTTTCGTAAGGACCATTCTTTGTATAGCATTCTACTTCGCTATACCCCGATATATAACCTGTCTTTGATTTCACACTGCTGATATCATATAAATTTCCTACATATTGCGCAATCGTTTCCGCACGTTTTGTATCATCTTCAATTAAAAATGCATTCAGATAATTTTTTACCACATCAGATATCTCAGGATACTTCTCCTCTTCCAATGGATTTTCCGCCACTGCTTTTTCTTCCTTTGTAGGCGTGTTTTTTACAAAATGCATAATTAAGAAAACAGCTCCAATCACAAGGGCAGCAGCAATCACTGCCGCAATAATCATATCGATTCTTACTTTTGATTTTTTCTTCTGATTCTGTATTTTTTTCGAAGGCTGTCTGTCGTGTTCCACCTCTTTCAGCAAAGCGTCTAACTCTTCTTTACTCAGCTTGTTGTCATCATTTGTCACGTTACACATCTCCTTTATCTTTTAACGTTTTTCTCATAATAACAAAAATACTATGAAAATTCAACTTAAGACATTTCTTCTCAATAAATAGATTTATTCATAACTAGATTTTTTCAAAGCTGATGAAAAAATTTAAATTAGATATTGCCTGATCCCTTCATATCATGTAAAATAGTACAGAAATCAATTTGTACCTGTAGTCTAATGGATAGAACATCGCCCTCCGGAGGCGACGATGCCAGTTCGAATCTGGCCAGGTGCATTACCTTTTAAACTCAAAAGAGTCTGTCAAATAAAAAGCGGTCTGATGAGTCATCAGATACTCTGTTTTCATTTGACAGACTCTTTTTATTCAATCTCTCCGGTTTCTAACCGATACACATATGCGTGATCTGATAAAATCTCTACCGGATCCAACTGTCTTCTGTTGACGTCCCGAATCAGTTCATTAATTGTCTCCATGGAATATTTGACATCGGGTACTAAAATCACCTCGTGTATGGAACTTGGAATAATATAAACGTCGCTGTTATGCTCCATGGCAAAATCCCTGACTGCGTTTGGATAAGTAATGCAGGCGGCTCCGTTGATTTTCATGGTATTGGACATCACATACATATCTACTCCGTCTGCTTTTAAGTTTTCTATCTCTTCCTTCACAATCCCTTTCAGCTCACCATAAGTGTACTGACCATATTCCGTATCTTCACTGATGAAATCCTGCTCCTCCTCGTCATCATAGGCATCCGTCCATGATTCATCTCCCAAAATATCATTTAAAATCATTTCTGAGACAATATCTTCCATCTTTTTTATGACCACCGGAAATTTATGCCATGTATTCTCAAATGCTATGTCGCGAAGTTCTTTCGGCGTTATCTCCCATCCCAAAATATGTTCATTATTGATTAAGGCAGTGGCCTGCCCTCCTTCGTCTTTTGATACGATAATATAAAACACAATGGCAAGATCCAAAAATTTAAAATGGGGAATTTTTGCAAGAAGTGTGCGGTTCATTTCATAATTAATTACTTTATAATAAATAATCTCCTTAATTTTTTCAAAATCTGATAAGTCCTTAATATCAATGTCCATTTTCAGATGATTCACGCTGCTTAAATATGTCTCATAAATTTCGTAACAGATGTTTTTGACTGTTCTTCCGTTTTGAAAATCCAGATAATAATTTTCCAGATAAATGGTGGGGGTAGCCTGTTCTCCTTCTCTGACAATGCTGACTGCCTGCATTCGGATATTATTGTTTTTTAAAACTTCACGGACTACCACCATACCATCATCCAGTTTTTTGTGTATGATTTCTTCCACACCCTTTTTGACTTCTTTCACGAAACTTTCATAATTCATATCTATCCTCCATATGAATTACGGCACGTTACTTAAAGTATATGACTAATCTGTATACATTATATTACTTCACAAATTCATTTTCAAGTATTATTAACAACTATTTTTAATTCATAAAGTTTTCTCATTACCTGTTTCGAATTGCCTCAATCGGTTTCTTGGAAGCAATACGGTAAACAGGTATAAAACTTGCCACGGCTGCCACCGCCACACTGATAACAAACAGCAGCGCCAACTGTCTGAAGCCAAAGTTTAATATGGTAATCAGAATTCCTACCTCTTCTCTCAGTGCACCGTTGATAATGGCCGTTATGACAACTGTAGTAATTACGGAAAGTACAAAATTCATCAGCGCAATCATAAAACTTTCTGAGAAGAATATCTTGAACACGTCACTGCTTCTGGCGCCAATTGCCCTTAGTATTCCAATTTCCTGTTTTTTATAAGAAATACTCGTAGCAATAAAGTTGGATAACATAATTGCCGCAAACACCGCAAATCCAAGTCCCACATACAAAAATACTTTCGATAACACTTTCAACGCTTCATCTACCGTATCTAATTCCCAGGTCACAGAGTTTTGCATTTTATATTTTACATTGTCTGTTGAAGTATAGCAGTATTCCACCAAATCCCGAATTTCTGACTTTTCTTTCGGCATGGTAGCCACCGCAAATGCATATTCTCCATTCATATCAGAACCGAGTATATTGTATAATTCATCCGGCAGGACATAAACCGCCTCTTCCGTGTCCACAATTCCCACAATTTCCCAGCCTTTTTCGCTGGTTTCGTTATTATCTGCATATTTTTGATACATCATGGTAAATTCCGGATGGTCTTCCAAATACTTTATTGTATCCTTTTGTGAAAGAGCTTCCTCCATATTACCTCTTGCGTTATAAAGAGCCTTTTTCGATATCAGTATCTCCTTATCTCCCAAAGCTTTCTTTTCTCCATCAATCCATGTGATTTTTGAAGCGTCATAATTGGAGAGTTTATCAATGTAATTTGCCTGTGCCGTATAATTACTGTTGGAAACGTCCATCCAGAAATTGCTCATCGCCAAGGCGGAACTGTCCTTTTCCCTAATTCTGTCTAACTGTCCTTCTCCCAACATTGCCACACAGGACATACTGTAATCTTTAATCCGTTGTAACTCCTGGGACAGTGCATAGCCGGTGAGGAGTTCTGCGGAGGACTTTCCTGCCGGGTTTTCTATAATTGACTCATATCTGTCAAAATCCACTTTCGTATCAATGATTCCTGCCACTGTATACTCTGTTTCCCCTATTTTTATTTGTTTTCCAATCATATCTTCATAAGATTTTATCTGTGTTTTCTTTCCGGTTTTATCCACATATCCTGCCTTTTCAAAGGTTTTAAACATGTATTCACTGATGGCGACTTCCTTATCTCCTCTTGGAATTCTGCCTGCCACCATGTCATATTCCATTTCTTTTAAATCCCCGGCAGTAATTTCCATATACCCCGAAAAATAAGTAGGATACAACTCTCCGTCTTCTCTTTCTGTCAACGGTACATCCACGTCATAATTTTCCAACAATGGCTGACCTTCCGACGGAACATAAACGCCTTTGTATTCGACCCCGGTGTCTTTCGTGATTTTTTCCACATCCTCTTTGGACAGTTTATAACTCCAATCATCCCAGTATCCAAAACTTCCCTGGTCAATATATTTCGACTTTAAAACGGATGCATAAGAAATTTTTGTGTCTGCTATGGAATTGGTACATGTCTTTACATGGTCATAATTTCCAAAGGTATCTGCCAGTGCAAACATGGAAAAGGCCGCAAATGACAGAATAATTGTTATTGCCAAACGAAATTTCTTGTGTTTCAGACTGCTGGCACCGATTTTAAACGCATTTTTTAACGGAAGTTTGGATTTTATCAGTTTAAAATTTCCTTTCTTTGGAACAATCTTACTTTCATCTGTTTTTTCAAATCCAATCTGCCCCTTATCTTTCACAACGGCTTTTATGTCTGTCTCTTTTCCCGACAGATAATCATTAATTCTTTTTCTGTCTTCCTCTGTCAGATGATAATTTTTCGTGATGACAAACTGATTCTCACCAAATACAATGCCCTCTTCCTGCTCTTTTGCCTCTGTGTCTGATTTTCTCTCCATATCAGATAACACGTTTCCATCTGCCAGTTCAATGATTCTGTCTCCATAATATTCTGCAAACTCTCTGTCATGGGAAACCACCACGACCAGTTTCTCTTTCGACAGTTTCTTTAATGTGTCAAAAACCTGTTTTCCGGTTTTGGAATCCAATGCCCCGGTGGGCTCATCTGCCATGATAATCTGTGGATTTTTAACCAATGCTCTTGCAATTGCCACTCTCTGCTTCTGTCCGCCGGACAGTTCATTGGGTTTTCTGTCCCCGAATCCTTCTAAATCCACTTCTTTTAATATTCTGTTTATTTCCTCATCTTCGGCCTTTCTTCCCTGTAATTCTATCGCCAAAGCAATATTTGCTCCCACCGTAAAGTCTTCCAATACATTGTACTCCTGAAAAATAAATCCCACATATGTATTTCTGTAGGAATCAAAATGGCTCTGATGAAACTCTTTAGATGACACCCCCTGAATTACAATTTCTCCATCATCATATTTATCCAATCCTCCAAGTAAATTTAAAAGGGTAGATTTACCACTGCCTGATTTTCCAAGCAGAAACACCATGCCTTTTTCCGGAAACTGAATGGAAACACCTTTTAGCGCTTCCACGGAAACACCTTTTTTTGTTTTATAAATCTTTTTTAACTTTTTTGCCTCCAGCATATCTTCTTTTCCTTTCTTTTTATAATTGCACTATTTCAATTAATACATTTTGTATTATATATACTAGTACAATTATTGTCAATTACTTTTTTAAAAGAAATTCAGGCATGGCTAAAGAAATTCAGAAATTGCTAAAAAAATTTAGGCATAATATCTCTTGCCAGGCTTTTTCGGCAAAAAAAGAGAGGGGTAAAAAAGTGCTTCTTTTATCCCTCTTAC
>CAJFUA010000041.1 GCA_904420085.1 uncultured Eubacterium sp.
ACATTCTAACAGCTTAAGCAACAAGATGGATAATTCCTTACTGGCTGTAAGGGATATTAACCATAAATATATTGTAGTAGAAAAGGGCTGTAAACCCTATCTTAAAACAAAAAAATCTAAAAAAGAAGCTGAGGAAAACAATCTTATTTTCCACAGCTTCTTTTTTGATTGCTAAAGCAATATGATTTTTTCATATGATTATTTAAACTGATGATTCTGAATTGTTAATCTTGCGCCGCTTACATATCCGCTAAAGAATAAGTAACCGGACATGTTGATGGATCTTTTACCGTATCTGATGGTTTTCTTTCCGTTCAGAGCGTTTTTAGCAGCCGTAATACAGTTTTTACTCATCTTTCCGCTGTCATATAAGGAAAGGGAGCGGCTCAATGAACCGTTTGCGGCAGGACCGAACTGGTGTGGCTGGTAAATTACGCCTTCCAAAGAGTTGGGAAAACTTGCAGACTTTACCCGGTTCATAATAACGATACCCACAGCCATTTGTCCTGCATAACATTCTCCGTTTGCTTCGCTGTAAATAATGGATGACATTAATCTTAACTGTTTTTTGCTGTAACGGTTTTTTACTTTCACATAAACACTGGCATAAGCAGTACCTGTCGCTTTTGAAACTAACTGAATGGTAGCGGATCCTTTTTTTAATCCTTTCACCACTCCGTTTGAAGTAACGGAAGCAACTTTCGGATTGCTGGATGTGATTGTATAGCCCTTCATTGTGCTTTTCTTTATTTTAAGTAGTTTATAGACTTTTGTAGTTTTGTTTACTTTTATTGTCTTGTTGACGGTTATCGGCTGATTATCTGCACTTACTGTGGATGTAGCTGCTACACACACAATAAATAATAATAACATAAAACCTAAAATTCTGTTCTTCAAAACAACCTCCAATTATTACAAAAATGTTACATTTATCTCACGAGTAATGGTTATACCGTAAAAAATGTAATTTGTCAACTGTAAAATTGTAACAATGAAGTAAAACTTTTATCTTTTTCTAATATAAATACGAAAAAAGTGGGGATTTGTAAAAAAATACTTACAGATGAATACAGCACAGAGATAATTCCTACCACAAAAATAGGAATAAAACGCTTGACGGACTGCCTGCTCATAAGTTACACTGTTCAGTGTTGGCAGAAGAGACAATTCAGCCGGCCATTGAAGAGTATCAAAAGAAAAATGGAGAGTTTGCGGGTGAACTCTCCCATAGAGAAAAATTTTATAGTGGAGAGAAAAAAATGAAGAAAGCATTAGTTGCAATGAGCGGTGGTGTGGACAGCAGTGTGGCGGCCGTTTTTATGAAAGAAAAAGGATATGATGTGACAGGTGTAACAATGAAACTTTATAATAATGAAGATATTCACATGTCTCAGGAGAAAACCTGCTGTTCTTCTAGTGATATTGAAGATGCCCGAAGCATTGCACAAAAATTAGACTTTCCATATCATGTAGTAAATTTCAAGGCACAGTTTCAAGAGAAGGTCATGGACAAGTTTGTAAAATGTTATCAATGCGGAATTACGCCGAATCCCTGTGTGGATTGTAACAGGTATTTA
This sequence comes from uncultured Eubacterium sp., assembly GCA_904420085.1. GTDB lineage: Bacteria > Bacillota > Clostridia > Lachnospirales > Lachnospiraceae > Eubacterium_G. The sequence continues at coordinate 1,578 of CAJFUA010000041.1, forward strand.
AAATTTCATGCGTTGGACAAACGGGCACAGGAGTTGGGGTGTGAATTGATTGTCACGGGACATTATGCCCGTATACGCTACAATGAACAGACCGGAAAATATGAACTGCTCAAAGGTGTTGATGAATCGAAAGATCAAAGTTATGTGCTTTATCATATGACGCAGGAACAGCTGGCTCATACCATGCTGCCTTTAGGAGAGTATACAAAAGAAGAAATCAGAAAGATTGCCGAGGAAAATGAACTGATTAATGCAAAAAAGCATGATAGTCAGGATATCTGTTTTATTCCGGATGGAAACCATACGGCATTTATCGAAAAGTACACAAATCAAAAGGCAGGAAAAGGTAATTTTCTGGATATTAACGGAAAAGTCATAGGTGAACATCAGGGATATTACCGTTATACGGTAGGCCAGAGAAAGGGTATTCAGGTCAATCGTGCCGGAAGACATTACGTACTGGAAATCAGACCGGAGACAAACGAGGTGGTCGTAGGCCGAAACAAGGATTTGTTCTCCAGAGAACTGATTGCCACAGATTTTAACTGGATTTCAGGAGAGGCGCCTGAAAATCCTGTCAGAATCAGCGGCAGAACCAGATATCATCAGCCGTTGACAGAGGGGGTAGCACAGGTTTTGAATAACGGGGACGTAAAGATTACTTTTGACGAACCAATCCGTGCCATTACAAAGGGACAGTCGGTGGTTTTATATGACGGTGACGTGGTTCTTGGCGGCGGATGCATTTTTAAAACAGAAAAACTCCATGAAATGTAAACCGGATTTTTAAATGCCGGATGTAAATTAAAAAGAGCAGAGAATGTGTATTACACGGAAAGTGTATGGGAAAATAACAGGAGGAATAAAGAAATGGCAGATATTAAGAAGAGTATATCGGAACTGGTCGGAAGTACCCCTTTATTAGAAATAAGAAACTATCAGGAAAAAATTGCGGCGATGGATGCAAAAATTCTTGTGAAATTAGAATATTTCAATCCTGCCGGAAGTGTTAAGGACAGGGTCGCCCTCCAGATGATTGAGGATTTGGAAAACAAGGGAGAGATTCAGCCGGGCGCCGTGCTGATTGAACCTACATCAGGAAACACAGGAATCGGCATTGCCGCCATGGCGGTGGCAAAAGGTTATCGGGTCATCATTACCATTCCGGAAACCATGAGTGTGGAGCGAAGGAATATTATGAAAGCCTATGGGGCGGAAATCGTATTGACGGATGGTAAAAAAGGAATGACAGGCGCCATTGAAAAGGCTGAAGAAATTCAAAAAGAAACGCCGGGCTCCGTAATTCTTGGGCAATTTGTAAACATGTCAAATCCGAAAATACACCGCCTTACCACAGGACCGGAAATATGGAATGATACAGATGGAAAGGTGGACATATTTGTGGCCGGTGTAGGAACAGGCGGAACCATTACCGGAGTCGGAGAATATCTGAAAGCACAAAATCCGAATATCAAAATTGTGGCTGTGGAGCCGTCAGACAGTCCGGTGCTTTCCGGAGGGAAAGCAGGAGCGCACAAAATACAGGGAATCGGCGCCGGATTTGTACCGGAAATATTGAATACATCCATTTATGACGAGATTATCACAGTATCCGGGGATGATGCCTTTGAGACGGGAAAAATGCTTGCAAAAACAGAAGGCGTATTGGTGGGTATTTCATCGGGAGCTGCTCTTTTTGCGGCAAAAGAGTTGGCAGAGAGACCGGAAAACAAAGGAAAAACAATTGTGGCATTGCTTCCCGATTCCGGTGACAGATACTATAGCACGCCTCTTTTTGGATAAGCGAAGCAAAAGCAGACCGGGAATTTTGGAAAATGGAAAACCAATATGGTTATTGTGAAAAATAAAAGCAAACAGGGTAATTTTATAAAATAAATAAAAATCGTATGGAGAAAGACAAAATGAGTGAAAGAAATTACAGATTTGAGACATTACAACTGCACGTGGGGCAGGAACAGCCGGATCCGGCAACAGATGCAAGAGCGGTTCCAATCTATCAGACGGCATCTTATGTATTTGAAAATTCAAAAGATGCGGCGGCAAGATTTGGGTTGGAGAAAGCAGGAAATATTTACGGAAGGCTGACCAACTCTACCCAGGCAGTTTTGGAAGAAAGAATTGCCAGACTGGAAGGTGGTGTGGCAGGACTTGCAGTCGCTTCCGGGGCGGCCGCCATCACCTATACCATACAGGCTTTGGCCGGCGCGGGAGAGCATATTGTGGCGCAGAAGACCATTTATGGCGGTACTTCAAACCTGCTGGCACACACTTTGACCAATTATGGAATCACAACGACATTTGTAGATACACATCATCCGGAAGAAGTGGAGGAAGCTATACAGGAAAATACGAAAGCGGTTTATCTGGAAACCCTTGGAAATCCCAACAGTGATATTCCTGATATTGATAAAATTGCCGAAATTGCCCATGATCATGGAATTCCGGTGGTGGTAGATAATACCTTTGGCACACCATACCTGATTCGTCCCATAGAGCATGGAGCAGATATTGTGGTACATTCGGCAACGAAATTTATCGGCGGTCACGGAACCTCATTAGGAGGAATTATTGTGGACGGCGGCACCTTTGATTTTTCTTCGTCAGGAAAATATCCTTGGATTTCGGAATCAAATCCAAGTTATCATGGAGTGAGATTTACGGAGGCAGCAGGGGCAGCGGCATTTGTCACATATATCCGCGCCATATTGTTACGAGATACAGGTGCTTCCATTTCACCGTTTAATGCGTTTTTGCTGTTACAGGGAACGGAGACTTTGTCCCTTAGAATTGAACGGCATAATGAAAACACAAAGAAGGTGGTTGCATATCTTTCCAAGCATCCGTTAGTAGAGAAGGTAAATCACCCGTCATTGCCGGAACACCCGGATCATGCCTTGTATGAAAAATATTTTCCAAATGGCGGTGCAAGTATTTTTACATTTGATATCAGAGGCGGCATGGAGGAAGCACATCAGTTCATTGATCATTTGCAGTTATTCTCGCTGCTTGCCAACGTGGCTGACGTAAAATCGTTGGTGATACATCCGGCAACAACTACCCACAGTCAGTGTACGGAAAAAGAGTTGCAGGAGCAGAATATTAAGCCAAATACCATCCGACTGTCCGTCGGTACAGAAAATATAGACGACATCATTGAGGATTTGGAGGAAGCATTTTTGGCAGTTTCCAAATAAAGGTGCCCGCAAATTTAAAAGAAACTGTAAGGTTCAAAAGACCTGACAGTTTCTTTTTTCCAGTTCTGTTTTAGAAACAAAAACCATTTGTTCCGGAGTTGTATCTAAAAACCATTTGATTAAAGAGATGCATCCGCCGGTTATTTCGATACAGGTAATTCCATAAGGAGAGACGCAGCTTCCGGTATTATAAAAAGGAGAGTTATCGTTTCCCATCATAGGTCGGTGGGTGTGTCCGGTGATTAATATATGGTGATTTGTCTCTGCCCAATTTGTCAACCGTTTTTCCACAGATTTTTTCTTAGTATTACTCTTGGCAGCGCTGGTAGGGTCAGGAATACCCAGAAATTCCAAAGGTCTCCACAGATAACGGACAAGAAATCGGGATACATGCCAGAAAGTGCTGTTCAAAACATCTGCCTGATGTCCGTGGGTAAGATAAATGCTGTTGTGGACGCCTTCTAAAATAATGGCTTCATAAAATGTGATATCCGGGAAAAGAGGATTGTCGCACATTTTATTATCGCAATAATAGGAAGCAAAATGTTTGTGGCGGTAATCAGGAGATTTTTTTATCATATCATGATTACCATAGACTGCGTAAAAACGGTTGTCACCATAAAAATCTGTCAAGACATCAAAGGAGTGCTGATGCATTTTTTTGATGGCATCCATTTTACGGTTTTCCCACAACTCATCCCCGTCTCCTAATTCAATATAGGTAAAGTTTCGATTCAGGTAGTGATTTAAAGCAGCAATATAGATAAGCTCATTTTTTGTGAAATTGTCATTGGCTTTTCCCGTACCGCGGTGGCAGTCGCTGAAAATAACGTATTTGCTGTCGGCATTGAGAGGGAGCCGCAATGCCCCCTCAAAAGCTTTGTTGATTCGTGAAGAATATCCCATATTCACACCTCGATTTATCTTCCTGATTGTTTTTTACATGATTTATGATGTGCTTTTTTACATTTCCGGCGTTTCTGTTTTCTGCATTTTTTAAAACGGAATAAATGTCTGAAACAAGGAGGCAGGAAAAAGTACAAATATAAAATTTTGTCAACCGTCCAGGAAAATGGTCTGGTTACAAAATTAAATAATTTGCAGAAAATACGGTCCTGCCATAAGGAAAACGCGGCAAGAATACGGTGGAAATACCGTGGCTGTCTGCTGTGTGGCGTACCAAACATAAAGGACACAGAGGAATCGCATACATATAAGTCGCATTTATTGTATGCCAGACGTTTCATACTTTCCACAAAAGCATCAAGCATTTCATGGTCAGGAAATTCCAGATGAACCCGCATGGTCAAAGCCTCCGGATTGCAGAATGAACCTACGCGAAAGGCGGTCAGCCACCAATGTTCCTTTTGAAGAGAAAACAGTTCCTGTCCTTTATAATTCATCTCCATGAAAATAGGAAGCATTTCGCCTTCCGGTACACCATAAAATGTTGTTTTACTGTAATCTTTCGGCGGTATGATTTTATCAGTTCTGTAAATACCGATTTCACCACCTAAGGTAATTCCGTATTGCCCTTTCCAAAATTCAATTAACCATGTTTTACCACAATAATTAAAATAAACCTTCTCACAGTCAAAGACCATATTAAAATGAAGGGCGGCATGGTCGAAATCGGAGCGGTATCCGAAAATTTTCTGCCATGGGTCGGTTAGCGATGTTACCACGTCACAGTCGGATAAATAATGAAACCCAAAAGGTTCTAATAAATCGTTTAATAAATCGATTTTTTCACAGCAATCCATATTGCACACTTTTCTGATAATTGCTTTCCTTTTATAAAAACAAATGACAGAAAAGACAATACAGAGAATGATTAAAAGTCCAAAAAGTATATACATAAAAACCTCTCATAAGTGTTTGATATAGTATATGAAGAAAAGAGATGATGTGGTACAATTAAGAAAGTTGAGCGAGGTGATGATATATGTATCAAAGTTTTTATGATTCTCCGTTGGGAAAACTTCTACTTCAAAGCGACGGAGAAAATTTAACCGCATTAAAAATACAGAAGCACAGGTTTTATCATGATTATGAAAAAGATTCCATGATTCAAAAGGATGACTTGGAAATCTTTAAGGAAACCAGAGACTGGCTGGACAGATATTTCAGGAAAGAAAAACCGGGCATAAAAGAGTTGTCTCTGAAACCGAAGGGGACGGAATTTCGAGAACGGGTATGGCGCATATTATGTGAAATACCGTATGGAACCGTAATTACATATGGTGATATTGCCAGACGGATTGCAAAAGAAGACGGAATAGAAAAAATGTCTGCACAGGCTGTGGGCGGTGCAGTAGGACATAATCCTATCGGAATTATCATTCCATGTCACAGAGTCATAGGGCAGAATGGAAAACTTACGGGATATGGTGGGGGAATAGAAAATAAAATAAAACTGTTAGAATTAGAAGAAGTAGATCAGGGAAAGTGGAGAAGAGATGAATTTTGTTAGAAAACATGTAATTTTCAAAGGGCGTGTACAGGGCGTGGGTTTTAGATATTACTGCCTTGGCATCGCAAGGAGAATGAAACTGACAGGCTGGGTACGAAATCTCTATAATGGTGATGTGGAGATGGAAGTTCAGGGCGACAGTAAGGATATAGAGATGTATTTATACAAAATAAAGCAGGGCGACGGTTTTATTCGTGTGGATGAAATGGAAGTAACACCGGCAGAAGTTCTGGAAGAAAATAAATTTATTATTCGATAAATCATGAAAATGGCGAGGATAAGATGAAGAAAGAAGAAAAAACAAATGTGATGCGTGTGTTCGACAGCAAAAAAATCAATTACAAAAGTCATAATTATCTGTCCACAGGGGCAGTCAGTGGAACGGAAGTAGCACAGGCTCTGGAAGAAAATCCTGACATGGTTTTTAAAACTTTGGTAACCGTATCTAAATCGGGAAATCATTATGTGTTTCTGGCGCCTGTTGAAAAAGAGCTGGATTTAAAGAAGGCGGCTGCTGTAGCAGGGGAAAAGAAGATAGAGATGCTGAAAGCAAAAGATTTATTACCACTGACCGGATATGTACATGGTGGATGCTCTCCTGTGGGAATGAAAAAGTTTTTTCCCACTGTGATAGACGAAAGTGCAGCAAGGTTTGATACGATTATGTTCAGTGGAGGAAAAATAGGTTATCAGGTAGAAGTGAGTCTGGAAGAGTTAAAAAAGGTAATCCGATTTGAGTTAAAAGATATAACAAAGGGATAACCTTTACCGTGGATTGATTATAGGTTAAAATGCGAATATATATAAAAGAGATGTTACTTCATTTGATGGTAAGCGGATATTCAGGGGGGATAAATATTTTTTACTTTCATGGATCAGATGAGGGAAAAGAAGTAAGATTTTCTCATCGGATATGTTTTCAAGGAATGTTTTTGTATAGAATGCCGGATTTAAGGATATAATTGTTTATGAATTTGAATGATTATATTTGGAGGTAATTATGGCAGTAGAATTTAAAAACAGTGAAACGAAAGACAATCTGATGAGAGCATTCGCAGGTGAAAGCCAGGCGCGAAACAGATATACAATGGGAGCCCAGCAGGCAAAAAAAGCAAAGCAGCAGGCTATTGCGCAGGTATTTTTATATACGGCAGGGCAGGAGAAAGAACATGCGGAAATCTTTTACAACCATTTAAAAGAGTTAGGTGGGGAAAGTATTCATGTGGACGGAACCTATCCGGTGGATATTACAGAGGATCTGGCAGAACTTCTGCGCATGGCTCAGCATAATGAATATGAGGAACATGAGGACGTATATCAGAAATTTGGCGACAAAGCAAAAGAAGAAGGTTTTATGAATGTAGCCAATTCTTTTTATATGATTGCGAAAATAGAGAAGACCCATGGAGACCGGTTTGGAAGATTTGCCAAATGGTTAGAGGAAAATAAACTCCATGTCTCAGACGTGAAAACCGGATGGATGTGTCTTAACTGCGGACATATTTATGAAGGAGAATCAGCGCCGGAAAAATGTCCGGTCTGTCAGCATGATAAAGGTTATTTCATAAGATTGGAATTATCCCCGTTTGAAGGATAAAAAATATTTGCATATTGTAAAAAATATGCTAGAATAAATAATTGAAGAAATTCAGATAAATAAGAATGAAAATATTGAAAAGATAACCTATAGATAAATATTTGAACAGGTTAAAACCCTTGTTTCACGATTTAGGAGACAAAAGAATGAAAATTTTTTATTTTAATATAACACCTCTTAGAAACAAAAATATTTTTGCGGAGAAAGTACAGGAAGTAAGCCCTGAGCGTCTGGAAAAAATCCAGCGCCTGAAAAAGTCAGACGATAAGTTTCGGTGTTTGGGCGCAGGACTGCTGATTAATTATGTGAAAAAAATATATGGCATTGATGATGACATTATGATTGCCAAAAATGGCAAACCACATTTTACAAAAGAAAAAATGTCGTTTAACATATCTCATTCCGGAAATTATGTTGTGATAGCAGTTTCCGAATACAATATCGGTATTGATATACAGCGGATGGAAAAGCGAAACTCCTTAATTGCCGAGAAGAATTTTTGTGCCGGTGAGTGTGCTTATATTAATGAAATAGATAATTATGAAACGAAAAGACAAAGATTTCATGAAATCTGGACGATAAAAGAAGCGTATTTAAAGAATATCGGCATCGGGCTTAGAAAGCCGCTTAATTCTTTCGAGATTGATTTAAGCGGAAAAAGCCCGAAGATTATCGATAATCCCGGATATGCGATTCTTCAGATGAAGCTGGACAGCATGTATGTGATTGCTGTCTGTGCAGATGTGCGGGACAAAGAGTTTTGTATTCAGGAAGTGGAAATATAGGGGCGATAAAAGACCAAGCTGTGGGCAGAGCGTTTTGAAAGTTTCTGACCACAGTTTGGTCTTTTTGGTAAAGTGGAAGAAGGAGAAGACTATGGGAGAAATATTAATCAATCAGATTTTTGCCGGTTCATATTTGCAGGAAGGGTCTAATATTGGACACGAGATTATTAATCTGTTTTGTGACGATCAGGGAAGAAATTATCTTTTTATACCGCCTTCAGGAATCGTAAAAGGTCATGATGTTGACAGCGTTGTATTTGTGCAAAACATCAGTGACAGAAAAACAATGGAAGTTGTCATGAAAGCTGAAGACTTATCGCCGGTTACGGTTGAGGAAAGCCGGAATATGCTCCCATATCCTTTCTTGAAATTATAAGAAAAGAGAATGATGAGTTGATTTTTTCAAATCTTTTATCGTACTATTTCAACTTTGACCATAAAATGTTTGTAAAATTTGCAAAGGAAGTTTTGGGCGTATCAGATATGAGTTGTGTATTTAAAACTGTTCGTGAATCAATGCAAAATATTGATTTATGGATTGAAGATGAAAAGCAGGTTCTGGTAATCGAAAATAAAATCAAGTCGGGATTGAATGGAAAAACGGGCAAAGGAAAAACACAGTTGGACAAGTATTTTGAATATACACAAAAGTACATTAAGGAACATAATATCAGGGAAGCGCATTACTTTATTTTCGTGCCTGATTACAATGTCATTCCTTTGTGTGATTCGGATATGAAAAAACATTATAAAATTGTAACCTATAGCGAAATATATAAATTCTTTAAAAAATATGCAGCCCAATATATCAATGACAAATATTTCGCAGATTTTCTAAGTGGATTGCAGAAACATACCATGACGCTTTCAGAATTGCAGTTTAGTATAATGCGAAGCAGATTCCTTGAAAAGGTGAATCAGAGATAACGAAGAAGGAATCTGTGAAATGGCGGTACATGATTACTTGTTTAAAGATTGTCATTGATTATCTTATTGAACAAAAGTTTCATACGATTGAAGCAACGTTTTGGATTGAGGGGAAATTTAGAACCTGTAAATATAAATAATTTACAAATAAGACGGAAAAGTATTTAAAAAGTAATGATTATACAGAGAATAAAAGTAAATTTATGTTATGTAACAAGGAGAAGAATCTTATGGTAAATTACAGTGTATGCGGTATTGATTGTGATTTACGCAAATTTTAAGTAGAGCAAAACTGCAACGGATGTAAGGAAATTAAAGGAAAAGTGTTTTGGGGCGAGTGTGAACTTTATCAATGTAATCAGGAGAAAAGGCAGGAGCATTGTGGCAAATGTACACAATTTCCGTGCGATAAATTGAAAGAATGGGCAGCCAGTGAAAATCCAGAAAGAATTGATAATTTGAAAAAATTATAGAGGATACTATTTCAGAAGAGGAAAGAGAGTTTGATGAATGATAGGGGTGTCAGTCATCTTCTGCGCAAATGTATATATATTCCTGTGAAAAAATTAGTGGATAATGGAGAGGAAGACGATGTTAAAGGATTATAAAGAAAACAAACCAACGATAGAAGCGAATAGAGTTATTTTGAAACCTATGGTTGTTGAGCATGCAGCAGATTTAAAACAGTGGTTAGGATTGGATGAAATATATACATATTGGGGGAGAAAAGCAACATCAGGAGAAAAGAATTCGGAAACTATGTTTAAGAAAAGCCTATCATCTTAAAGGAAAATAATAAAGTAATAGGTGAGTTGTAGGTTTGGAACCTTTAAATTAGAATAAGATTTCCAAAACTTATTTTTATCTTCCCCAAAATCTATCTTTTTTCAATATCGTTATAAAAACTTCATGTTTCATGTAAAAATAATATACAATTGAATGTAAATTGCAATTGAGATAAAATAATATAGTGTTAGAATAAATATAGAAATGAGGAGAAATAATGACCAATATTGTATTATATCACGGAAGTGATTCGGAAGTTATATTTCCGGAAATCAGAAAAACAAAATATACAAAAGACTTTTCTTGGGGCTTTTATTGCACGAATGATTATGAGCAAGCCTATAAATGGGCTGATAGGAAATCAAAAAAAGGAATAGTGAATGTTTATTCTTATACGCCAAATGATAATTTAAAAATTTTGAAATTTGAAAAAATGACGGATGAATGGTTAGATTTTATTGCAAAGTGCCGAGCAGGATATGTACATGATTATGATATTGTAGAAGGACCGATGGCTGACGATACGATTTGGAATTTTGTAAATGATTTTTTTGCAGGAAATATTAGTAGAAAAGTGTTCTGGGATTATGCAGAATTTAAACATCCGACACATCAGGTTAGTTTTCATTCCCTCAAGGCACTTGATTGTTTAAAATTTGAGAGGAGCGAGCAAGTTCATGAACAGTAAAAGAAAAGATGATATATTTTATGTTTGTACATTGATAGAGTATGTTGCAAGAAAAACCTGCAATCATAGAAAAGAGATTATTTCTTATTTTGATAAAAGTGATTTGAGCAGGCAGTTAAGATTGGCGGAAGTAAATCATTGTCTTTCATTTGAACAGGTGGCAGAAGAACTTATAGAGGAATATAATATTTCAAATGGAGATTTTGATACTGTAGCAGAATGCAAATATACAGTTCCGTCGATAACATCTATTGGCAGAGTATATCAAATGCTTGTTTTGGCTGTATGTGAGAATGAAGATGTAGAGCAGGCAATAATTGATGTGTTTTCATCATTTATAAGTGATGAAATATCGGATTTCAATTCCAACGTGTATTATAGCAATCCTGATTATTTAAGATGTTCTTATTTAGATGGAAGATTACTTGCATAGGAAAAGAAGAAATATTGTGGGGACTGGTTTGAAATGGAAGAGTTATTTTGAATAGTGATATCAAAAGTCATAGTTATTTATAGATACAGAATAGAGTATAGAATATAGCTATGACTTTTAGCGTTTTTAATAGTTTTTATTATTTAAAAGATAAAAGTACAGTAAGTTACATTTAGATGAAAGAAAGGAAAGGAAAAAATTGAAATGAAATCCGTGACGAAATATTTTAGAAATGCAATTTTGGCATCGACGCAAGGAACCATAGAATATAAAAATATATCTTTTGATACGATATCTTGGCAAGAAATTGAGAATGGATTAATTAATCACAAAGTGACAGAAAAGATATGGAGAACCAAAGAAGATGAAAACAGGGAAAGAACAACGAAAGACGTGGTTATTGCACTTAAAACAATTGCAACAGAGTTTTCAGATGCAGGATATATTGAAAATAATATAGAGGAGATGACTTCCATTTTGTTTTTACCTGCAGTAATTAGCAAAGGTGGAATATTAAGTAAACCGGATGATAAATATCCATGGATTCCAAGAGAGTTTTTGGAGCCTATGGTTGAACCACAAGTTTCAATTGGAAATGCAGAAACATATGATATTTTTTGGGAAGAAACAACAGATCAAAGAAATCAAATAAAATCATGGAATGAATATTTAGATTATGCAAAAGAATTGTATGAAAAAGTTACAAAAACAGATTTTATTGAAAAAGTTCTCAAAGAATCAGAAATAAAACTAGATGGTAAATATTACATTTTTGAAAGTGAGCAAATTAATTCTACAGGCAATATATTGCGATTATATAATGATTTGTTAAAAAATAAAGAACCATTACTCTATCAAAAAATGACAAATGGAAACAGAGAGCTTTCAAGAACTATTGCGGACAAAATGGAAAATAGTAAATTAAAAGGTCATGTAGGTCAGATGGGAGGAGAATATCCGTTATCTGCTTCTCAAAGGGAAGCTGTAAGTTGCTTTCAGGAAATAGAGGAGGGAGAAGTGTTGGCTGTTAACGGACCACCAGGTACTGGGAAGACAACTCTTTTGCAATCAATAGTAGCAAATATGTATGTTAATGCAGCATTAAATAATGATAAGGCTCCGATTATTATTGCAACTTCAACAAATAATCAGGCGGTAACAAATATTATTGATTCTTTTGGAAAAATAAGTCCGATTGGTATTAGTAATTTAGAGTGTAGATGGATTACCGGAGTGAATAGTTTTGCTGTTTATTTTCCATCTGCGAGTAAGACGCAAGAAGAATTGAAACAATATCAATATACGAGTGTTAGAGGCGGAAATTTTGTAGATGATATTGAGACAGATGAAAATCGAGAAAGTTCTAAAGAGTTATTTGTAAAGAAATTTGCAGAATATTTTGGGCAGGAGGAGAATTCCCTAATAAGATGTAAACAAATAATTTTTAATAGTTTGAACGAGTTAAATGAGGAAAGGATCAGATGTATAGAGAAACTTGTCCAAGTAAAAAATATTTTTGGAGAATTGAGTGCTAAAGAATATATTGATGATTTAAAACAGAAATTAAAAAAGATAGATGAAGAACTAGGAAAATTAAAAAATAAAGAAAAGGAGATAAAGGCTGATAGTGAAAGATTAATAGAGCGACGTAAAAAGTGGAGACAATTATATAATTTATTGCCATGGTATGTCAGATTGTTCAAATTTTTGCCTTGTTTTAAGCGAAAAATATATGAATGGTCTTTTGATAATATAAAAAATGACGAATTGAATTTTCTGAAGCGTGGTATGAGTATAGACGAAATAGAAGAACAGTATTATAAATTAGTGGAACAAAATGATATTGTGTTAAAACAAAATCAAATGAAAAAGGATAATTTAATTGCAGACCAGAAAGAAAGTCAACAGCATAAGGAAGAAATTCATAGTAAGTTATTTGAAATTAAAGATATGATGTCATCTTTTTTTAGCTATAAGGTTTCGGTGAATACGGAGAATTTTATAGAAAAATTTACTGTAGAAAAAATCAATGATGAACTGGACAAAATCCGATATGCAGAATTTTGGCTTGCAGTTCATTATTATGAGGCGTTATGGTTAATTCAGGATAATCCAATTAATGAAAATCAAAGAAATGCAACTTTTAAAAATGTTATTGACGACAGATACCATCGAATATCAATGTTGGCACCATGCATGGTTATGACTACTTTTATGCTTCCAAAGCAATTTTTAGCCTATGATGGAAATGAAAAGACCCATTTCTACTACAATATATTTATGGTTAATATCCCTTACAGCCAGTAAGGAATTATCCATCTTGTTGCTTAAGCTGTTAGAATGTAGG
>CAJFUA010000042.1 GCA_904420085.1 uncultured Eubacterium sp.
CCTACATTCTAACAGCTTAAGCAACAAGATGGATAATTCCTTACTGGCTGTAAGGGATATTAACCATAAATATATTGTAGTAGAAAGGGGGAAGAAAGGGTTTTCATCGAATGTTCTATATAGATTGGCAAAAGCGTTGAATGTGGGTTGTGATTTCATACTGGAAGAACATAAACCGGAGGTATCGGATTATCTTATAGAGCTGGTTGATAAGTTAGATCGAAAAGAGCAGACAGCAGTGGAACATATACTGCTGGAAATTATTAAATTGCGCAAAATGTCATAAAAGATAAGAAAAGAGAAAATTCATATACTGCAGACAGAACAAAAAGTGCTATGCCACAAGATAAAAAGTGTCGTGGTGCAGTGTCTGAAAAGAAACTAAAATCTAAAAATAAAAAGTTTTGGAGTAGTTTAAGTATATGGATAAGAAAGAAATCACTCGTTATGATTTGGAAAAGGCAAAAAGACTGCGCAATGTGAGAAACAGTCATCATTTAACACAGGAAAAAATGGCGGAGAGGCTGGACATTGCATACACCGTTTATCAGAGAATGGAAAGTGGAAGGAATAACATTACGCTTACGCATTTGAGTAAGCTGAAAAAGGAGTTTCAAGTTTCATCCGATTACATTTTATATGGAGAGGTCAATGATGCCAGACATTGGGAGTTTGAGTTTGAAGGAATGACCCAAAATGAACAGTTTGGCATAATGATACGCCTGCTTGTCCATTTATGCGAACCGAATGACTGCGAACATTTGATAGAACAAATAGAGAATTTACTTAACAGTAAAAGATAGAGTACAAAAGGGGAGGTATGGATGCTTTGGATAAACAGGTATTAGTTGTAGAGGACCAGTACGCAAGTATGGAAAAAATATGCCGCCAGATGGAGGGGCTTGATGATCTTATAATCCTGAGAACTCCAAATAGTGAGACTGCATACAGGTATGCCATGGAATACGGGATAGATTTATTTGTGGTGGACATCATTTTAAATACAAAGGCGTTTGGTGATATATCAGGGTTAAAGTTTATTGAATCTATTCGAACAATCGAACAGTATAAATTCACACCAATTATCATTACGACTTCACTGGAAGATCCGAAGTTTCATGCCTATGCCCATCTTCACTGTTTCAGATATTTTGAAAAGCCATATGATAAGGAAGAATTCAGGGAAGCGGTTAAATTAGCATTAGAGTATAAAGCAATAAAAAAAGCCAAAGACTTCTACAGTTATAAGGACGATGGAATTATCTATAGTGTAAAAATAAAAAACATTGTATATTTTCAGACAGTTCAACGAGTTACACATATTTATTGTAAAAACGGAAAGGTACTCCATGCACCGTATAAGTCGAACAAAAATATATTATTGGAAATTAATTCTGAAAAATTCCTCAGATGCAGTAATAACACAATCGTAAACGTGGAATTTATAGACAGCATAGATTCTACAAACCGTTATATAATGCTAAAGAACGATTTTGAAGCGTTGGAGTTGGGCCCTAAAATAAAGAAAAAATTTTTAAGGGATTTCTCGGAATGTTAGAAAAAATCAGGCACAATATCGTCTGCCGGGGTTTTGCTACAAAGAATGGACAGCAGCTGCATTTTCTGCTGTCCATTTTTATATTGTAAAAAATTTTTTATGATATAAAAGTTTCTTAACAATGCGAAAAGTTAATGTTCTCTTACGAGTTTTACAAACTGAATGATGACCGTAGGCAATACTGCTAAAAGATAAATACATCCAATCTGGCTTCCTGCAAGTGGCGCTACGGAGAACAGTTTCTGCAAAAAAGGCACAAATAATACAAGATTTAACAAAATGATGCCAACAACAAATGCGCCTAAACTGTACCAGTTTTTAGAGAAACCAATTCTAAAAATGGAATGTCTGCTTCGGCAGTTGAAACCGTGAAATAATCTTGCTGCCGTTAAAGTGGCGAAAGCCATCGTGCTTGCCAGCGCTGCATTTCCTGCGTTAAAACCGATATGATAGGCAATCATTGTAGCAATGGCAATCAGTCCGCCCTGGACAAAGAGACGCATCATAAACTGCCTTGTAAGGATTCCCTCTTTCGGATCTCTTGGTTTTGAAGAAAGCAAATCTTTTTCAGCAGGTTCCATCCCGATTGCAATGGCAGGAAGTGAGTCCGTAAGCAGATTAATAAATAATAAGTGTACAGGTGCAAACGGAACGGGCAGAGCAAACAGGGAAGTATAAAGCACGGCAAGAATACCGGCCATATTACCGGACAAAAGGAATTGAATGGCATTTTTTATATTGCGGTACACATTTCGTCCGTTGGCAACAGCTTTAATAATTGTTGCAAAATTATCGTCTGCAAGTATCATGGAGGCTGCGTCTTTTGATACTTCTGTTCCGGTAATTCCCATGGCAACACCGATATCTGCCTTTTTCAGAGCCGGAGCGTCATTGACGCCGTCGCCGGTCATGGAGACAACATTGCCTTTTTTCTGCCACGCATCCACGATACGGATTTTGTTTTCAGGGGAAACACGGGCATAGACAGATATCTTTTGTATGTTTTCATCCAGTTCGCTGTCGCTCATGGCATCCAGTTCAGCACCGGTTACGGATAAATCTCCATCTTCAAAAATTCCAATCTGTCTGGCGATGGCGGTTGCCGTAATTTTGTGATCCCCGGTAATCATGATTGGCCGGATGCCTGCTCTTTTGGCATCAGCTACGGCATCTTTCGATTCTTCTCTTGGCGGATCCATCATCGAGATAAGTCCAATGAATATATAATCGGATTCATCTTCCAAGGACAGAGATTCTTCGGAAGATGATTCTTTATAGGCAAAGGCGAGAACGCGAAGACCGTTTTGGGAAAAATGTAAATTGGCATTCAAAATGTCTTTACGATCTTCTTCCGTCATTGGAGCAATACCGGCATCTGTCCGGATATATTTAGTTCTCGGTAGAAGTACATCCAGAGCACCTTTGGTTAAAATAGTAGGGATTCCATGAAGCCGGTATTTGGTGGTCATCAGCTTTCTGTCCGAATCAAAAGGAATTTCAGCCATACGTGGCATCAGTTCACGGATGAGTTCGTCGTTTACATGAATATTTCTGGCCATCTCTACTAAAGAAAACTCCGTCGGGTCTCCGATTCCTTTTCCATCCACAATTGCCGAATCATTGGTTAAGATAGCGTCATAAAGCAGATAGCGGTGAAGTTGATTTTTAATATCCAGTTCTTCGTGTTTTATGATTTGGTTATTAATGTAAACATCCTGAACAGTCATTTTATTCTGAGTCAGAGTTCCGGTTTTATCGGAACAGATGACAGATACACAACCAAGACTTTCCACCGCTTTCAGTTCTTTGATAATGGCCTGTTCTTTTGCCATTTTTTGTGTGCCCATGGCCTGTACAATGGTGACTATGGAACTTAAAGCCTCCGGTATTGCAGCCACTGCAAGAGCCACGGCAAACATTAGAGAATCCAGTATTGGCATTCTGCGGTATAAACTTAGTGCGAAGACAATGGCACAGATAATCATAATGACAGCCGCCAGTCTGCTGCTGAATTGGTCCAGACTGACCTGTAAAGGTGTTTTCTTTTCCTTGGTGTCGTTCATCAGTGTGGCTATTTTTCCGATTTCCGTATCCATACCGGTTCCGGTAACTGCCACAGTTGCACGTCCGTATGTGACAAGACTGCTGGAATAGACCATATTGGTTCTGTCAGCAAGAGGGACATCTTCGGTAATGACGGCGTCTGTTTTTTCCACATTTGTGGATTCTCCCGTGAGGGAACTTTCATTGACCTGAAGAGAAAAATTTTCTAATATCCTTCCGTCGGCAGTCACCAAATCACCTGCTTCTAAAATCAGAAGATCGCCGGGAACTACATGTTTTGATTCAATTTCAATTTTCTGGCCGTCACGAATGACTTTTGCGCTTGGCGATGATAATGATTTCAGACTTTCCAAAGATTTTTCAGCTTTTTTGTGTTGAACAGTACCAAGAATCGCATTAAGGACAATCACGGCGACGATAACGATGGTGCTTTCAACGTTTCCGGAAAACATGGAAATCATTGCCGCCACAATAAGAATAATGACTAACAGATCAGCAAACTGAGAGAAAAATACCTGAATCGTACTTTTGCGTTTTTGTTCCTGCAAAACATTTTCGCCTTTTTCTTCCAGAAGCTTTTCAGTCTGTGGGGCAGTCAATCCGTTATACCCGGTTTTTAATTCCTTTAATACCTCCGCGGATTCCTGTTGATACCATTTTTTCATAAGAATATGCTCCTTTCTTCTGATGGGGGATTGAATTTTTATGTCATAGACGGAAATTTCTATGATATAAAAAAGACTTTTAATGTATTGAAATAGGAATATGCAAGATTCTTATTTCAATACATTAAAAGTCTTGTAACCTGTTTTCAGGTATGTATCACCAGACCCGTAGGCCGCGATTGTTGATGATACATTTAAACTACTCCCCTTTAATGGAAATATGTTTCATATTTGTTATGTATCTGCTATTATAGTGTGTTGATTACCGGATTGTCAATAAAAAAATAAAATAATTTCCACAAAATTGCGACTTGTTTATATGCTGTGGAGAATGTGGGAAATAGGAATAATTGGTATAAATTACCAGAACTATTGTGGGTTTATTCCAAAAGAAAATTGTTTTATATTTATAGTTACTACAGATGAAAAGAGAGTAATTGAGATGTCAATGGATCCGGCAATAGGGGCAAGAATAAGACGTGAAAGAGAAAAGAAACATTATACAAGGGAAGACCTGGCAGAGTATGCAGGAATATCTTCGAAGTTTTTGTATGAGATTGAAAATGGCCAGAAGGGGTTGTCAGCCACAAGTCTTTTGAAAATCTGTAAGTCCTTAAATGTATCATGTGATTATATTTTAACAGGAGAGAACGCTTTGGAATGTAATCAGGAATTGATAGATATAATAGAGTCTTTTGACACGGCACAAATCCAAAATGTAAAAAAGATGTTGTTAATCATGTTGGAAGTGAGTAAACTTTAATAAAAGGCTTATCGTTGATAGGTCTTTTTATTTTGTAGCAAATACCCGAAAAGCGATATTGTGCCTGCATAAAATATCATTAATCAGACTAAGGGGGTAATAATGAAAGTGATTTATAAGTACGAAAAAGAGCAAAGAAAGACAAAAAACGACATAAAATGATACTATTTAACAAAAATAGAGCATTATTTAATAAAAATGCCGTGAAGTAAAAAAAGAATGTTATAATGTTTATAGTTCGGTTATTATGTTGATTTTTCATAATCATCAGACGGAAAAAATAATTTGATTGGGACGGGAAAAATGAATTTAGAGTGTATAGGGATGAGAATTAAGGAAAAACGTATGGAAAAATCATGGAGTCAGGAGGTATTAGCATATGAAGCAGACTTATCCACAATATATATTGGGATGATTGAGAGGGGAGAAAAACTTCCCCGGTTAGAAACTTTTTTGAGAATTTTAAATTGTTTAGATGCAACACCCAACGAAATATTAGTAGATATGTTTACAGATAAGTATGCGGCAAAGATGGCTACATATAAGCAGAAAATTACACAGTTAAGTGTACAGGAGCAAAACAAAATATGTAAGATATTAGATGCTTTGTTAGAGGAAGAATAATTGTTTATGTCTCCTGTTTGTATATTGATAGTATGACATATAGTATTAATAATACGTGGCTAGCAAATAATTAGATTTATATAATTATAAAGATAATTTATAAATGGAGAGATACTATGAGCAAAGACCACGCATTGAACAAAGCTATCGGAAAAAGAATCCGTTCTATCAGAATGATGAACAATCTGACGCAGGAAAATCTTGGTGACATGTTAGGGATTACGGCGCAGGCGATTCAAAAAATAGAATCCGGTGAGAATATGATAACAGTATATTCATTAATCATTTTATGTGAGAAACTAAGTGTAAGTCCTGCGTATATTCTGTTTAATAAAACCTGTACGGAAAGGGATGTAGAACTTTCCTTTGAAACGATGGAAGGGAACCAGAAATTACATTTATTGTTCAGACTGCTATTATATATGAGTAAAGTTGAAAATGAAAAATATAGGGAGCCTTTAGAAGCGCTTATCGAATTATTAGATAAAGAAGAATAAAGGGTAACATTACATATGGTGAAACGAAAGAAAAATATACTGATTGTGGAAGACAATGAGTTTTATATGAATTTGATTTCCAACGCATTAGAGAAAGTTCCGTGTATTAATATATACAAGGCAGCCAATAGTGCAGAGGCGTATAAGTGTGCAATGGAAACGACAGTAGATGTATTTGTGGTGGATGTCATATTGGATACATCGGTATCTGGGGATGTATCCGGTATTAAATATGTCGAAAGAATAAGAACCATTGACAAATATAAATTTACACCAATCATTATAACGTCTTCATTGGAAGACCCCAAACTCCATTCTTACAACTATCTACATTGCTATCGCTATTTTGAGAAAACGTATGACATCCGTGAATTGTTAAATACGATTCTTGAAACATTAGAATACAAAACTCCAGAAGAAGAAAATAAAATTATATATTATAAAAGAGAAGGAATATTGTTTGCAGTGAATGTAAACGATATTATTTATGTGGAGAATTTAAGTAAATATATTGAATATCACTGCGTAGATGGAGTGCATAAGGCGCCTTATAAATCCTGTAAGAAGATATTGGAAGAAATACAATCCACGGATTTTATTCAATGCAGTAAACATAATGTGGTGAATAAACAATATATTTTAAGCGTGGATTTAATTAATCGGTATATAACATTAAAAAACGATTATGGAATGTTAGAAATAGGGCCAAAAATGAAAAAAGACTTTTTGAAGAAATTGAGAAACGAATAAAATATCAATTTTGGGAAAGAAAGGGTATGAACGGATCGATTTTGGGAAACGATAAGAAAAAAGCTATAAGATAATATGAAGTGACCCCACATTTGTAGCAACGTGGATTTACCTGTATACTGTTAGTGAAGAAAACTAAGGGTAACAGGGA